>JAKBAI010000130.1 GCA_021809185.1 Planctomycetota bacterium | reverse complement strand
ACAATCAGACCGGCTATATCACCGTTGGTCAGTACTTCCCCTATATCTCTGGTGCCTTTGCCAACTTGACCAATAACGTTACACCAACGATTTCTTATTTGAACGTTGGGGTTACTTTACAAGTTACCCCGCGTATCAATCCTGATGGGAAAGTATTGATGCGGGTAGCACCAACGGTGTCTTCAGTATCAGGGACTCAGGTCAATCTGGGTAATAATCTCTTGGCAACGGCCTTCAATCAACAATCGATCCAAACAACTGTTTTGGCCTCGGATGGCGAAACAGTGGTAATCGGCGGTTTAATTTCGCAGCAAAATGTCCGACAAGAGAACAAGATTCCTATCCTGGGCGATCTCCCTCTGATCGGATTTGCCTTCCGCTACCGCTCGCAGAGCCAGCAGAAGACCGAATTGCTGGTTGTCCTAACACCGCATATTATTCGCAATCAGGAGGATGCTGAACAGATCAAGTGTGAGGAAACGAAACGGATCGATTGGTTGACAAGGGACGTCGATCGAATTTCGGGGAATCCTTTCGTTCCTTCTCCTACTCGTGGTTATGATCCAGGGGTAACCCCTTGGCCAAATCAGATCATCTATCCGCCACGGCGGTCGATGCCGGTACCAGATGGACTAAGTCCTAATCAGCTACCGAGTCATCCTGGACCGAGTGTTCCTGTACTCCCAGATCCTGCTCCGTTGAAAAACGATGTTGGCAGAAAAGGGAATCCTGGAACTCCTGATAAATCTCTAGCGAACACGAATCAACCCGGGAATGGAAATAATAGTACGGGAACTCCAAGCAATCCTGGAACTCCTGGTAACCCAGCTTTAGCAACTGGGCGATCCAACAATTCGAATTCTAACACTCCAGGGAATTCGATCCCCAGTACTCTACCGAATATGAATGATAGTAATAGTTCTGGATCTGGGGACACCAATTCAAGCAATTCCCAACAGAATCAGGGCTATGTGATGCCCCCGGCAACATCGGAACCGGCACCGGCTCCCAAAAAGAGAAGCTTTTTAGGCCGGCTATTTAATCGAAATTAAAAAGACAACAGAACTTATAAACCGGAGTTTTTATACTTAATAAATGCTCCGGTTGTTTGTTTAATTTTCGAAGCGATTAAGTAGAAGTGGAGCGAATTCGATATTTCGTGATGTCGCGAAAAAGACAATTTTCTCTTTATAATTGAAACCGCAAAAGGGATTGGCTATCAGATTATTTATGGGTTCGGCTAAGGAATCGAAGGAAGTTTTTTCCTCTGCCACCCAATAAGATCCCCAAACGGTTCCTGTTGAATGATTTTGAGTAGACAAGCAAGATATGTTGGCCCGTCAAGGAGGAGCGATTCATGGATGATAATCGAGGTCAGAAGAGTATACAGTGGCCCAAAAAAGTCTTCGCCATCTTACTGATGAGTGTTTGCTGCTGGAGTGGGTTGATTGGTTGCATGCCATTTAAACCATTTACATCGAAATCGGCGGGAACAGAATACCCAACGGCGGGTGTGCCCAACCCTGGCGCAGCTTCGGTCCCGAATACTGGCTCTGCTCAAGATCTTAATAATACCATGCCGAAATCGAATCTGAAACCAGCTGCGGCAACCGAATCGACCGTTTCTCGAACTGGTGGATTATTCCGAATATGGGATAAAAGTGGCAACAATGAAGCGGTAGCCCAGATAGGTATCGCTTGGGATAAGCATATCAATTATTCATCAGATCCGACACGAGGCGGCATAGAGGTTTCTACATTGGCAGGCCGATTGTATCTATTCGGCGCCAATCCTGGCCAACCGTTGATCCGTCCGGGAATATTGAAATTGCAAATCTGGGATCGCACCATCCGCGATGGCGACCAGACTCCGCACCTTCTAGATACGATCACATTTGATTCGGCCTCTTTGCAAATGCTGGTGCGAGAAGATATTGTCGGTAAAGGGTATACTCTCTTTCTACCTTTCCTCGTTGATAACAAAGGCTTACCCACGTATCGAACAGATATAACCGATATTCATATCGCCGCGGAGTTCACCCAAGTTGCATCGATAAACTCACCAACGCCCGTTGGACCCAAAGTAACCACACAGGCATCGCTGGCACTGGATCACTCCAATACCTACGAGATGATTCGACAACGGAATAAAAAATTCCAGAAAAATACGCAATCAAACCAGACCCCAGAACAATTGCCATTTATACCGTTCCAGCCCTTGCAACCGATCCCTGGTCAATTACCCGTGCCCATGGGGGTGCCTTCGAATCAGCCACAGCAGATGCCGATAAGTCCCGGCAACCCACAGCCCCAAATGTCACCTCAAATGTCACCCCAGATGAATTTCAATAATATGCAGATGCCGATGAATCAAGGCAATCCGCAACAGCAGATGCAACCCCAGATGCAACCTCAAATGAATTTCAATAATTCGCAGATGCCAATGAATCAAGGTAATCCGCAACAGCAGATGCAACCTCAAATGAATTTCAATAATTCGCAGATGCCGATGAACCCAGGCATGCCACAATTACCGTTGACAATCCCTTATGATGGTGGATCGCAAAGAAAATAATGGAACCGATCCATTCATTATTTAAAACGAAAGCGAGCTGGCAATTAAAGGGGCCAGCTCGCTTTTGCGATTTCTAGAAAACGATTTTCCGGTTCGAAGCGCGTTATCTCTTCGGATGATTCCAGTAAATCCGGGCATTTCCCGTAGCTCGACCGACAGCGACGATGTCGGGATAGCCATCCCCATTCAAATCACCGACCGTCAAATCTTCAACGGCAACCCCATTGGAATCAATCAATTGGCGATCCCATTTTTGCAATTTATCACCGGGTTTATTGCCTGGGGTTAGATGATAAATGCGCACGCCGCGCTGGTCTTTAACTCGCTCATTTTTCGTGGGGTTGTCACGAACACCGATAATCAGTTCATCGTTCCCATCTCCATCCAGATCTGCACACCAGACCCCATGCCCCCAGCGTAGTTGATCATCGATAACCTGCCGTTGCCACCATTTTTCTCCCGGCAACGGTTCGCTATATACCACTACCTGGAAGCCATGCCATGGTTCGATGGTCGCGATAAATCTACTGCCGTTTTTGAATTTACCCATTTTAATTTCCGATGCTCCACAATTTTTCGTGGGTTGATCCTGATTACCGATGCCGATCCGAGAGGTAACCCATCCTCCATTCGAATTCGAGGTTTCTTGCCAATCGATCTGAGATACCCCCTCGTAACTGGCACAAAGAAATGAAGAGATCATCGCTTTTTTCGGGTTCGGAATCGGCCAAAAATTATGCATCACATGGAGTTGATCACTGAGAACGATCGGTTTCCATGGCCCTTTTTGCGGATTTTCTGGAATGGGAAATGCAAGGAAACGGACAGGTCGACCATCGCGCCAATTGTTGGCTTGCGAACTCTCTCGCCCCATCAACGGGGCAAGAATAATTGCGGGAGGCTTATCCTTGGCAATTTTGGCAAATCGCACACGATGGACAGTAGGTTCTTCGCTAATCGGAAACATCGACCATTCTTCTTCGAGCGTTTTGCCCGCTTTTAGCCACTGCAATGTTCCCCCAATCTTGGTATTGAACGGTTTCCAATCCGCTCCTAGCACCAGATCCAGTTTACCATCCCCATCAATATCCCCCGCTGCGATACATACATTATCTGGACGAGTTTTCCCCGTTAATATCGTGTGCATATTCCATTTCGGATTTTCATACCAGACGACCCGATGCTGGTCGACAACCACAATATCCGGTTTCCCATCTTGATTCAAATCGGCAAGGATAACCGCGTAACCTATTTTCAGATCGTGGGATATTTCCTGTTTTTCAAAGGTATAACGCTCTTCTGCCCGAATTCCAGTAATTAAGAGCAATAGAGACAGAGATGAAATGACCCAACGCATATTTTCCTCCAAATTAAAAAGAGTTAACGAGACTCACTTTTGAAAATCCTATTTTGATATTTCAAAAGCAACTATTTTGAGAATCGATTCATGACAAATTGGGCTAATCCTGAACCTCTAGGGGGTTACACTTTGAAAAAGATAATCTCTCACAAATCTACCGATACTTTTCCGAAATCGACATCAGGAAACCGTTCTCGGATCGAAGATCATATTATAGCGATATTAAAAGTGATTGTCCTTATCAAAACTCTGTCATAATTAGTTGACAAAGCCCCCTGCCTATAAAGACAGATCCGATCTTCGTTAAATGAGTAGAACCGATAGTCTTGACGCTCCTTGAAAAAGATTGTTCATCAAAACAGATCCGATTTTCGTTAACAAAACTATTCCATTAAATTCCATGATCAGCCATTCTGAATAGAAATAGAAATAGAAATAGAAATAGAAATTATGGGTTTGATCTGATCAGAGAGGCCTCGATCGCGTTGCAAAATAAAGCGGTGAACAACTCTCTTACCAATTCCTGGAAGGCCAGTAAAATCATCTTGTAATAATAATCGGATGAGTTGGTAAGAGGCCTTTTGCCCCAGTTCATTGAGGCGATGCTTTTCAGTAACATGCTGTTCGATATAATCTTTTAATTCTTCCTATTGATCCAATTAACTAGATTTCTGGTCTCTTAAATTTATGTTGTGGAGGAATAAAGTATAACTTCGATCGTTGTTAGGAATACCCAATTTAAGCCAGCGAATAAGCAAGTTAGTTAGTTCGAAATTATCCAATAACAGTTGTTTTGATATTCAAATAAAAAATTTTACTAAATTCTCCAAATTATGATATAACCTGAAAATGAAGCTTTTCCAGCGATGAATAGTGGGATCAACGCATGGATCTCTCACCAACACAAACTAATACTTTTTTCATATAAATGCAATAGACGAAGAGTTTTTAATATTTTAGTAAAAATCCAGCTCTCATTGAAAAAAATATGCCATGTTATCAACAGAGTCGAGTTGTGGTTTTTAATTTGTAAGTTGAAGGTGAGTGGAGAAAAGGAAATGGAAAGGCGAGCGTTTCCGCGTTATGAGACCGATCATGAGACAACCTATTGTCTCATCAACGAATTCGATGAGGCTAAGGCCAGAATACGCAATGTTTCACGTGTGGGCATAAAACTATTGGTCGAGCGAGAAATTGAATCAGGAGAGATGCTACAAATTCGTTTGCCTGTTTCCGGCGGTGGCATTCTCGTTATGGCTTGTGTTATGCACTGTTCGTTCGATGAGAGTGAACATGGATGGTCATTGGGCTGTATATTTTCAGCAGAGTTAGCGGATAATGAGGTGATGCAGCTCGGCGGAGAACCCCTGGAAACCGGTTTTTCCCAAACAGCACAGATGAATGTTGCTAGTGTAATGCTTGGAAAACTAAAGGTAAGTAAATTACCTGAAGGAGAAAATCCGGTATATGAAGCACAAATCACCCAAGTTCAAAGTTCCGGTCTCTACTGTTTGCTAGATGAGAAAATGACATTGGGGAGTGTTGTCAGTCTACAGATGGATGCAGATGGTGCGGCACCTATCAGTATTTTGGCTTGCGTTGTATACTTTAAGGAAAACTTTGAAAACGATCAACATCTTGTTGGTTGCAATTTCATCCGAGAGCTTGATGAATTTGAACTACAACAGTTAGTCTGAGAGATTTATAATTAGGATCTTGGCTTAAGGTTGAGCTATTTAGAATCGGATCATGAAGATTCGTTTCGTTTTAATCTTTAGTTGCGACCAAATTCTGGTACAGATTGTTCGCCCCCTTTTTCTCGTTGTAATGGATCATAAAAATGAAACGTTACAATCCGCCAAGTTTTCTCCTCTCTGACAAAATCTGCTTTGATATAGCGCATGGTTACCGGGAAACCTTTGGCCTGACCGAGAAAACCGATCGTCATATGGTTATCATCTATTTTATGATAATCGCCTCGATCGAATGACCAGATTTCAGCCCCTTGCCATTCGTTCCAAACCTTTTTAAGCGTTGACAATTTTTGAATAAACTCTTTTTTCTTAAAACCGCCAAACTGGAATGATTCCGAGAGGATCGAATTCAGATTACCCATCTGACCAGTTGCAGTAACTTCCGCAGCTTGTTTAAGTTGTTGAACCCCAAATTCCCGGGGACTTTCTACGAGATAATCGATCATCATAACCAGGATTAATCCAAGCAGAAATGCAACGAATACGAGCAACGACTTTCGATTTTGTTGGCTATAGAAATAGAAACCAGTGAATAAGACCAATAACCCTAAAGTGACTTTGGTCGATAGAGATGGGTCGCTAATGGCATCGAGCACTTCAAGATCCTTTTAAGAATTCTGTAATTGATCAAGACTATTTTGCAAATTGGTCTAAAATTCCTTAGCTAAAGTTAATTCAGAACACTTGCAAAGCTTGACTCAAAAGAAAATGGAAGCCCAATAAACCAGGCATGTTCTCGCTACATAGAACCAGCAGGGAACTTTAAAGGACAACCGATAAGCTTAATTCATTCTTTATCATAAGCTTATCGGTTTCAATTGGATAGGTCAAATATTAATTTTTAAACATATGGCCGGCATAAATGGCATCGCTGCCCAATTCTTCTTCAATACGCAATAATTGATTGTATTTGCAGATACGATCTGTCCGACTGGTGGAACCGGTTTTAATCTGTCCCGCATTCGTAGCAACAGCAATATCGGCAATGGTGGTATCTTCGGTTTCACCGCTGCGGTGGCTAATAATGGTAGTGAAGCGATTTCGTTTGGCCAGCTCGATGGTATCGAGAGTTTCGGTTAAACTGCCGATTTGATTGACTTTGACCAAAATGCTGTTGCCCGCCTTTTTGCAAATCCCTTCTTGCAAACGAGTGACATTGGTAACGAACAAGTCATCGCCAACGAGCTGAATCCGATTCCCCAATTCGGCGGTTAATTTTTGCCACCCCGACCAATCATCTTCGGCAAGACCATCTTCAATCGAGCGGATCGGCCAACGGGTCGATAAATCTTTCCATAGGGCAATCATCTCATCGGAAGAGACAATCTTGTTAGGATCGCTCTTGAAGAAACAATACCCCGATTTTCCTTTGTGTTTCGCCTCTTCAAATAACTCGGTGCAAGCAGGATCCATCGCAAAAACAATATGATCGCCGAGCTTATATCCCGCTTTTGCAACGGCGGTTGCCAGATATTCGAGGGCGGTATTGGCATCAGGCAAATTGGGAGCGAACCCCCCTTCATCCCCAACAGTGGTACTCAGATTTTTGTCATGCAATACCTTTTTCAGGGAATGGAAAACTTCTGCTCCCATCCGAAGTGCTTCTCGAAATGAAGGAGCACCGATCGGCATAATCATGAATTCTTGAAAATCGATGGTATTATCGGCATGTTTTCCGCCGTTGATCACGTTCATCATCGGAACTGGGAGCAATTTCGCGTTGGTGCCCCCCAAATAACGGAATAGCGGAGTCTGCGATAAACAAGCTGCTGCACGAGCTGCCGCTAAAGAGACACCCAGTATGGCATTCGCTCCCAATTTCGACTTGTTCGAGGTGCCATCGAACTGTAATAACTTACGGTCTAGCCCGATCTGATCAAACACCGAGTGCCCGACCAATATAGGTTTGATTAGCTCATTCACATTCTGAACGGCTAATAGCGTTCCTTTGCCTAGATAGCGATGTTTATCGCCATCGCGAAGTTCCACGGCTTCGTGGGCACCTGTGCTCGCTCCACTGGGAACGGCAGCTCGCCCCATTATTCCATTCCCTAAGACAACGTCTACTTCAACGGTGGGGTTCCCGCGACTATCGAGAATTTCTCTGGCACGAACGGTATGAATAGCTGAATTCATGTAAATCCTTGAGAGTTAATTTCTAATATCGATCTTTTCTTTCTGTAAGCAATTCTAATCCGAAAGATGGATCGAAAACCAGTTCTATTGTTTCTTCCTATTTTTTTGTTCGATTATTTCAAGAGTGAGATTCTATTTTGAATAAGGAGTTAATTTCATTTTAAGTTAAAGAACTGAATCAATGAATCAAAGTGATTTGCCTAACTCCATCTATTTATTTACCCCTTCAACCATGGGAAACTTTGATCCCGATGAGCAATCTTGGATCATTCGAATATATCGCTAGATAAAATAACGGTGAAAAAGAAAATCAAATATTGGAGTGGAACAATTCTTCGAGCAAAAAATAAGGGAATAAACTACGATGAGTTTATTCCCTCTTTAATGGATTCATTGTTTACGTTAATGGATCTTAATTACAATTCGTATTATCGACCTGCCCATTTGCGTGCTGCTGCACCTAAGGGTAACCCTAGAGCAACTAGCAGTAAAGTACCTGGTTCTGGTACTCCTGGGGTAGATGGCGAAGAGCCAGTTGACCCCGTACTCCCAGTAGATGGGGATGAGCCAACGGGGGTAGTTGCATCGGTGATATTGCTATCAATAATGCCATTTACCTGATGGGTTTGTGCCGTAAAAGCGGTCAACCCAGTTGTGCTCGATGATGATAATACCGAGAAATTTCCTAAATCCATCTGACCTGAAAGAGGTGTGGTACCTGTATAGGTCCAAGTTAAATTAGGAATGTTCGGATTATCGGTCGGAGTGGTTCCTCCAGGGGTTCCACCAGTCATCTCTGTCTTAAATGCCCAGTTCGCTGGCTGCTTACTCGAATTTGATACCAGCCCGCCCATATCATAGATGGTAAAATAGTCACCTGGCTTTACCACCGAGTTGGATGACAAAACCACATCATAGGAATATTGATAACCACCGCTCATCGGTGTTACCGTCAGCGATGTTGGTAATATCCCTGCCCTAATGGTGGTGGCCAGCACGGCTAAACTCAAGCTTGCTATAACCAGTCTTTTTCCGATTCGCATTTTTTCTCCCTCCTGCGCTTCAAGAAAACTATTACTTTGAATTCCCTTTTACTCTGTATCCTTTTTGTGGATTCAGAAATAAATAATCATCCGTTTCTGTTCATTATTGTGTTATAAACCTCCTTATTAAATTCTTTCCTCGGATTTCGATCGAACTACTTAAGAGTTTTGAGACTTTTTAATGCCTCGCCTCTCCTTCATTTTCGTGACTCTCATTTTCGTATTTACTAAACTTCACTGTTTGCAAATAAAGTCGTCATCTTTTTGGCATTTGCTTTAAGAGCGATTTTCCTAAGGAATTCACATCGGAGTTTGCCATGGAGTTTAGAACCCTTTGTTAAGAAGTATTTCGGTTCAACGACCCACTTCTCTATAATCTACCTTCTCCATTGACAGCTTCGGGGGAATAATCTTCTCTTGAATTTCTGTCAAGTGACATTCTTACCAAATTTGCAAACAAAATCCCCTAACTAACGACCACTTCTGTATTCAACCCATTCTATCTTTTTGTACCTTTATAGATTTAGTCATCTTGTTTGACCCAACCATTTTGCCTGGTCCTCTCTTACCTTAATAGCACCACATTGCTATTTTCCATCTTGGCAAGTTTGCTTAAATTCTCTGCATTCCGGACCAGATGAATTTTAACGCAAACTCAATGCAAGTCCTTATTTCGTCAATTATTCACATTCAGATAAAATTATTTTTATAAAAATAAGCTGGGTAAAATTTTTACTACAATTGGAATTGAACCAAACTTTTTTACTTTTGGAAGGGATATAGAAAATGGGTAGAAAAAAGAGAATCGATCATAAGAAAATCCACATACATTTCACGGGGTGGTTTCTGATCAATCTACTGGCGTTATTGCTAATCGATTTGCAATCAATTCGAGCCGCGGAACCGTCAACATTCAAACAAATTGGAGTAGTAGCTATACCCGATGGGATTTTGGGAGGAATGGATCATTTAACATACATAGCTAAAAAAAGGCAGATTTTACTCTCTTATAAATCTAATAATAGTCTAGAGATCATTACACTAGAAGACGATTTAACTAACCCAAAATCCACATTACAATCAAACCTGAAATGCACATTTCAGCGCATCAAGAATCAAAATGGAGTACAGGGGGTCGACTATTCCCCATCGTTGGATCGATTTTTTGTTGGTAATGATGGACCCAAAGGCAAGGATGAGGGATCATGCAACATTTTTGATGGGAAAACCTTAAAATTACTCAAATCGATTCCTGTTCTTGGAGCAGATAATGCCCACGATGGCAAGAAAAATGAGATGTTTTACGTTGCTGGAGATAAAGGGATTTCCGTTATTGACGGCAAATCGATGGAGTTGAAAACCACGATTGATGTAGAAGGGAGTGCGAAGGGGTTCAAACTAGATGCCAAAAATAAATACTTATATGTGAATGTCACCGGTAAAAAAGATTCTGTTGTTGTGATCGATTTAGCGACCAACAGAGTTGCCAGAAAAATCGACTTGCCGATGAGTGTTGGGGTGAGTCCTGTTGCTATCAACGAAGATGGTTCTCGGTTATTTTTAGGTTGTCGGAAAACCAATGAGGTAATTACCTTGGAAGTAAGTAGTGGTAAAGTACTGGGACGAGCTTCCATCCCCACGGGGGTTGACGATGTCTCTTATGATGCAAAAGCCAAAATGATCTATGCTTCTTGCGGCGAAGGGTTCTTAGCGGTATTAAAGGAAGATACCGATGGTAAGCTGAGTCTAATCGAAAAGATAGCCACCGCCAAAGGGGCCAAGACCTCTTATTTTGATAGCGAGACTTCTTTGTTGTTCGTAGCGGTCCCCAAAACAGCGATGAACGATCCGCATCCTTCGATTTTCATTTACCGCGCGATTTATAAATAAGACATTATAAACTTGCTTATTCGAATGCTTTAATTCTAGTCCCCGTAGTTACCGATTGAGTAATCGAATCGATGATAACTACTGGGACTATGCAAGTACTTTTTATCTCGCTTTTATCCTGTATCTATCTACCAAGCTGCGGGATCGATAACACCTGATAATATCGATCTCGATATACTTCCGGTAATTCGCTTATGGTTTCGTTGGCTCCATTTGGCTGGATCGGCAAAACGATATGCGTAATTTTCGCTTGTTGCAACTCCTGGATCAAGGCAGTAAGTTTGGCTTGATGATCTTTCGGAGAGTGTAATATTTCTCTAAGCTGTTTGTAAATCTCTTCCGTTTGTTTTAACCTTCGCTTCCATTCCAAAACATCTTGATCGGTATAAGGGATCGATTTGAAATCGATATAAATGGGGGTACCAGTGTGCAGACGGAACCGTTGTAAATCGATCTGGATGATCTGACTACTCTGTTGTTTTTCGATGAGTGGTTTAAAATCGCTAGAGAGGGAACCGCGGGGGTTTTTAGATAGGTCTGGCATCTTTACAGGAAGCAGATAAATCTGATTCGCTTGCCGATGGTCGCGGACAAATGCCATTAATTCATCTTCAGCATTATTGACAAAAAAGCCATATCTCCCAATTCCGATAACTAATCCGCCAATAATAGTTCCTATAAAAAATATCAAGAGAGCAGTACGAATTAGGGAACTTTCGACCCATCGTGGCATTTTCATAATCAAAAAAGTAACTAAAACGGTAGTAGAAATCGGCATGAGAATAGCGGTAAGCCGCCAAGGGAATAACAATGCCAGAGTGGTATTGCCTGATAAGGCTTGAAAAATTGTTAAACAAGCTGCTAAAAAGAGACTTGCCGCCAGGGCATTCCGCCCTCGGCGGATCGGCAACAGCATAATGGCCAAAGAAATCATGACGAGCTGACACGCAGCGATCCATTCGAACCAGCGATCGACTCGGCAATGGTGGGGGATGCGATCTTGGCTTAAAATAGTCTGAGCGCTACGAAATGTTTCTAGATCTGTTGGGGAGAATTCTTGCCAACTATAGTAAACAATGGGTAAAACCAGAATCAAAGTCAATAATCCCAGTTGAATCGCTTTGCCATATCTCTTTTCCAAAACGAACCCGAACTGAAATCCGAGCGTTAACAAGGCTCCGGGCAGGAGATAAGTGGTATGTAGGTAACATCCAAGGGCGATCCAGATACTCGCTAATATGAACCGTTCCCGTAAATAACACGAAATTGCAATAAGCAAAAACACACCAAAAACAGAAGGCTGAAACATCGCTCCGAGAATATATTGCCCAGCTACTCCCGATTGGAAAAACCAGAGGTAATCGTTGCCTAACCAGCGGTAACCAAAGAATCGCCATAGGGCAGCATGGATAGCAAACAAACAAACAACCACTAAAAAAAGCCGGGTTCGCTGATCTTTTTCTCTCCCCTCTGCTACCAATAGCCGCATACTTAATAAGGCAATAATCGTACGCGCGATGGCTACCAATGTCAAGATATACAACCCCTGAATAATAGCATAATCGAGATAGAACACCGCTTCTGCCAAATGCAATTTTGTCCAACTTACCAAAGTGGTGAACACAGGAGTGGGATCAGCGCATTTTGCCAACCAATCCTCTTCGAGATAGCCTATCTTCGCTTCTGCAAAGCCATGTAAAAAATACTGATTTTGATTGGAATAATATAACGGTGCTTGCCAGCAGTTGATAGCAAATAGAATGGGGATGATTAGATAGTAAAGATATTTATTTTCGAAAAGCTTAACCCAAAATGGATTCGCAGAAGTAGGAGAGGTTTTCGAAAGATCGGAATCGGAGTCTATCGGTTGCTTCATTAGTGTTCTTAGTTAAAGTTTGTGTTCGTTACTGCTTAATCTCTCACCGAATTAATCGGCTGCTTTATTCGTGGTCTTAGTTAAAGTTTGTGTTCGTTACTGCTTAATCTCTCACCGAATTAATCGGCTGCTTTATTCGCGTTCTTAGTTAAAGTTTGTGTTCGTTACTGCTTAATCTCTCACGGAATTAAATGCCGCAATTCAATTTATTCGCGGGTCTAGGAGATGGACCCCAATATAGAATGTATTCTCTAATTAAAAGAATGTATTTCGCTAAAAGTATGATCCTACCCTCTACCTACTCTACCCTGCCCTCTGCCTACTTACCCCTAAACCCTACCCCCCGCCTTCCACCCTCTGCGTCCTCTTCTACTGCCTACTGCCTACTGCCATCTGCCTACTTTCTTCCGCATACTGCCTACTGCCATCTGCCTACTTTCTTCCGCATACTGCCTACTGCATACTGTCTACTACCACACTGGCGGAGGTTGATCGGGAAGTTCCTTCTGAAAACTTTCCCGGTGAGTGATTCGAAAGCCATTATTTACGTAGTTGGCTAATGCTTTAGGATGATCGAGTGAAGAGGTATGAAGCCAAAGGCGAGTTGGTTGCAGCTCACAGGCTCTTTGAATGGCAGATCGGAGAAGGAGGGGACCATACCCTTGGCCAACAAATTCAGGCAATAAGCCAAAAGAGACGATTTCGATCTCTGTTGGTTTTGAGCGATGTATCTCGAAGTAACCTATCGGAGTTCCTTCAACTAATCCCATCCACGTTTCGTGTCCGGGTTGGGCAAGAAATTTTTGCCAATCCTCGATCGTCCATGGCAACCGATCTACCCAATACCACTCTCTCCCTACTGCCACATAAAAATAACGATTGAGCTGTGGCGAAGGCTTTTTTATTTGAATGATCTGAATCGGTTTCTCGGTAGCTCGATAGGCACTCAGATCAACCAGATTTTGTTGAGTCGGGTTGGTTATTTCTAAATAGGTTACAGTTTCGGTTACGATCATCCAAACTCTCTTTTATCAAAAGATTTTTCAAGAATTTCTTTGTCATTCTTACTAAAGAAAGACTTGAAGTAAATATATATATCTGCCATCAAAGCTATATTGTTCTTCTTAGTGGAAATCGATTTCGTGGCTACGCCGTTAGAATTTTATGAAATCGTTTTAGGAATTGTTTGTGTTAATAATCTACGATGAAAGTTTATTTTATATTTAGAATGGTTATTCAGATTATCCAAGCTCAAGTTCCAAGAAGATTGCCCCGCAAACGGGGTTGTGGGTATAAGGATCGATTATCTTGAAGCCGAGAGACTTATATAAAGCAATAGCCGCTTTCATGTTAGGGACCGTATCAAGCCGAATACGCTCATAACCGAGCTGTTTCGCTGCGTCGATAATCCCCTGCGCCAGTTTTTTCCCCAGCTTAAGATTGCGATAGTTTCCTCGCACAAATAATCTTTTCATTTCTCCGATACGTTCTTCTTTAACTTCATCCGAATGATCATTCGAGTTTATAGGAGAACGATTCTCTACGAATGGACCGTTGTTGCTCTCAGATTTGCAGATACATTTACGCAAAGCCGCACAGCCCGCAAGGTTATCGTTCACATAGGCAACAAGCAATTTTCCTTCAGGCGGGGCATAGTCTCCGGGTAAAGCTGCTAATTCCTCATCAAAACTTTGAAAACACAAGTCGAAATTCAACGATTGAGCATATTCTAGGAATAATTCCCTAACTTGGGTCATTTCTTCTGGCGAAATTGCCTCTCGGAATTCGATTTTTAATTCATTTTCGTTTGCAGCTCGCATGGTGGTGAATCCAACTTATAAGTTATATTTAGCCATAGAGAAATCCTTTTTTGAGTTTCGACCAATTCAGTATAGCTAAAATCAGATATTTAGGGATTACGGATATTAAAATTAAAGGAATAAAGCTACAAAGTTGGATCTGTTCAGAACATTCTATGGTGGACCCCATGGACAATACCAAAAATCGCCGTCCGAGAACTCCTTTTTGAGCGTGCGGGGATTTTGTGATTGCCCGGTGAACGCTCGAAAGAATCAGGGGACTCACGTCCCCCGCTCGCCTTGTCTCTGAGATCGTCCGTCGTTCAGAGATTGTGTAGGCGTCTCGCCCGCCCTAGATGTTAGCGGCCAAGATGGCTATGGTGGACCCCATTGTCCACGTCCCCCGTTCGCTTTGTCTCTGAGATCGTCCAAGAGTGCAGAGATTGTGTTGGCCTCTCGCCCGCTCTAGATGTTAGCGGCCAAGATGGCTATGGTGGACCCCATTGTCGACGTCCCCCGCTCGCCTTGTCTCTGAGATCGTCCGGTGTACAGAGATTGTGTAGGCCTCTCGCCCGTTCTAGATATTAGCGGCCAAGATGGCTGCGCTCCCAGCCCCGAT
>JAKBAI010000129.1:6483-15099 GCA_021809185.1 Planctomycetota bacterium | reverse complement strand
GAAATTGTTTCCGGCAGCGAAGCGCTTTAAGGCTTTTAAAAGAGGGCATTCTTTTTGCCGAGAATGGTCTTTGCCGATCTGCTCTCGATAGTTTGGCTGGTGCCCATGCGGCTCAGACAGCAAATCCTGATCGAATAGGAACCGAATTGGGTTGGTTACGATTTTGGCGACCGACAGGAATCGTACTAGTCGCTTTACTGTCCAGTTTCCTGGCACGTTCTGAATCGATAGAAATCATTCTTTGGCCTATCGCTCTTTTACAATCTCTGGCCATTATCGGTTGTCTCATCATGCTTTGGTCTACCCGCTCTTCAAACCGCAATGAAGCACCCACTTTCTCGAACTGCTCTGGCACGAAAAGTTCAACTCCGAAAACTAGCTTATTAGACGATTATCCATCCTTAAAGAATCCAGCTACGAATAATCATTATCTGAGCACTGAAAAAAGCCCCGAGTGGCCTGGTAAAGATCAAGGGTTCTATCTACTTTTAGTGGCGATGGTCATCTTTCACATTGCTAATTCCCCTCCTGGTGTTTATTTAGGCTTGTCGTTACAACAGGACTTGAAAACCCCCAAGCACTATTTGCCTTTGCTCTTTATCGTTAGTATGGTTAGCTGGGCGATTGCTGTACCTCTGGTTGGTAAACTATCGGATCGAATTGGCCGAAAACCTTTATTGATTGCTGGTTGGATTTTTATGACTATTCGAACAGCTTCTCTGGGGTTAGCTACGGAATTCTGGCAAATTCTGGTGTTTCAGATTTTAGATGGGTTTGCGCAGGGTATATATGCTGTTGCGACAGCGGCTTGGATGAGTGATCGCTTTGGGGCAGGGAAACGTTCTGGCGAAGCCATGGTCTGGGTCGGCACTGCACTGGTTGCCGGATCTGCTCTAGGGCCTTTTCTAGCAGGAATTATCGTCCAGGATCTTGGTTATCGATTCTTGTTTTTAGTGCTGGCAGGTATCGGTAGCTTTGCTACTGTTCTGGTTACTCAGGTGCCTGAATCCCTGACATTCTCAGAGAATCGGGCCAGCTCAATAAAGCAAAATGAGATCGAGAAATCGGCACTTCTCTAGATCGCTTTTGACAAAAACGCCGATTGTTGTGTCTTTGTCGGCCATTCATACGGAAAAATTGGGGCCTAACGGAGATTGTTTCGGATTGAATGGTATTACAACCTTGTTAACTGTGCGTTATTGGTTTTATTCCCTCGATTTTATATTCCCGGAAAGGAACGAAAAATCCGATGAAAAGTATTGATCCGCTGATCCTGGCGATTCCAGGGGATTTGCATTTGACCGAACGGGGTCTAGAAAATTACCGGGCGGCCCAATGGGCGATTGAGCAATTTAATTGTTTGATTCGCCCTGATCGTGTCGTTTTTATTGGCGATAATGTTCAGGATGCTACCGAAGCACAATTCGATCTGTTTCAAGAAATTATTGAACCTTTGGAATCCCCTTTTCATGTTCTAGTTGGGGATCATGATGTAACAGCAAATAAAGAATCTGCTCGTTTTTTGACTCGTTGGGGGATTACTTATGGCGAAGAAATTGTAAAAGGGTATCAACTATACTTTCTAAATACTCAAGAGGGTAAACCTGTAGGTATGAGTAAGGATCAGCTCGTTTGGTTTGAACAATCACTGAACGAAGCTAGTTCTGATCCGTTCAAAACGATCTGGTTTCAGCACAATTACCCTTATCAGATCTGGGAAGATTTTGCCGGTCCGGGCATCGAAGATTGGCGTCGACTCGCCTTTCAAGCTAGACCCGAAGCGATTTTCAGTGGGCATACTCATTATCTCCAAATGGCAAACGATGGACGGAATTTGCATGTTGCTACTCGTTCGATTGGAGATCCAGAAGGGGGGAGACCAGGATTTCTCTTAGTCTATCTCCATGGCAATGATCTAGCACTTGCCTATCGAACCGTTGATGATAGCGGTCCGATCGTACTTATTACCCATCCACGCGATGAATTGTTAGCGAGAGATGCTCGGCATATCGTTTCAGAAGATGATCGTATCCAGGCGAGAATCTGGAGCAATTCCCAAGTAACCCACGTAGAAGCTCAAATCGATCAGGGCAGTTGGTTTAGTATGTTCTCAATGCCACCATCTCTGGAATACCAGAATATATCAAACGATCAATCTTTTTGTGATTGGCGCGCGCCACTGAATCCCCATTTTCTCCACAAGGGGATTCATTCCATAACTGTTCGGGCAGAGACGGAAAATAGAGAATCGGGTAGTCAAACAATTGAAATTATGGTCGATTCTACTTATCGTTTCAATCCTATTCCTCGTGTCCGACCCATGGTTCATAGCACCAAATTCTGTTAATGAACAGAATTTAAAAAACTGCAAACCGTTGTTTCAAGACTTATAGAGGAGAAGAGGATTCCTGCTCTCTAACCCCCTCTAAAATCGTTTTTGAAAAATCATTTTTGAGAAATCGATCGATTCATAGCATTAGAAATGCTCATAGCTGGCCTTGGATTAGTTGGTCAGAGCGGTTTCTTTTGAAGAGATTTCGGGTTTGCCATTCCCTTCCGTGCCTGTAGCATTGGAACATTCTTTAGGCGAAGATTCGTTATTGCCATTATTAGATTCTGAATCTCCTGTTTTTATATCACTGCCAGCGACAAGAGTGATGATTGTCCCTCTTTGGACTACTTTACCTATCTGATTGACAATCTCTCGTAACCAGATTACTTCACCACGGCGACCACGCCCTCGTGGAATTTTCTCCAAAATTCGACTTTCGAGATGAACAGTATCTCCCGCAAAGACAGGTAGCAAAAAAGACAATTCTTTAATTTGGATAATCGCCATGGTTTTCATTGGTGGCGAATGCAAACTCAAACCGGTTGCAAAGGAGAAGACTAACATACCATGGGCGATCGGTTTTCGAAAAGGAGTTTTTTTCGCAAATTCATGATTGATATGAATAGAATTAAAATCTCCGCTTATCCCTGCGAAATGAACAATATCTGCTTCGGTAACTGTTCGCCCTGCTGATTTCCAGCTCTGGCCAACTTCTACTTCATCAAACGACAATGTGCCAGATGGAAATTCCATGGCAACTCCCTTTTCATATTTCTAAAACTTGTCAAGGTTTAATGGCAAGTTTTGTGATAGAAATTCAAATTTTAATAAATATTTTTTATAACTCTATAGAAGAGTTTATGAATCTCATCCCTTTTTTTCGAGCTTTTTTACGAAGATCTGTGATCTGGTCTTTCAAAATATTCCAGAAATAAACTAAAAATCAATTTTTAGGTGGATTTTCTGCCTTTATGATGGTCAATTTTACTCCACAAAAACTAAGAGTTAGTAAATCTCTTATTTTGTTACCCTCTCCATTTTAACAGATATTATCATTTCGATGCCCAATAGAATTTGAGATTTACTTAACCTGAACGGGTAAACTCAAATGACTAGGATATTTCGGGGAGCGATAAATTTTCTGTTCGGTAACGATAAAATCGGAGTCTTTCGCTTGAAATATATTCTCCACAAACTTTTGAGGATTACGATCAACTAAAGGAAAAAGGGAACTCTGGACCTGAACCATGATTTTGTGCCCCTTCTTAAAACAATGGTCACAACCATGAAGATCGATCGAATAATCATAAATCTGATTGGGGATTAACGGCTCCGGTTTTTCCATACTTTTCCGAAATCGGCCACGAAAAACCTCCGTATTGATGATTAATTGATACCCCCCTTGTTTAGGATTTGTTGGATTATTTTCTGGCAAAACATCGATCAATTTAACGATCCAATCGCTATCACTTCCTGAGGTAGCAGCAAAAAGCTGGGCAAACACTTTTCCGGTAACCGTAATATCTTCAACGAGCGGATCCGTTTCCCAGCTCAAAATATCATCACGGAGATGAACCAATCGTTGATCTTCGGTTAACCAAGTATACCAACCCGAACCTGGGGGATAATAGGTCGGCTCGATGGGCCGCTGACGATAGGGGACCGGGTGAGCTGGATCAGAACGATAGCGATCAAAAGAATCTATCTTCGTCGAGTTGTCATTTTTCAGGATTTCTTGGTTCTCTTCGGGTAAGGTAAAAGCCAATTTACCATTTGCTTGAAAATAGAGATTTTTAGTGATAACTTCTTTTTTTGGTGGCCAATTTTCGTAACGAACCCATCGATTGCTTCCTGTTTGAAAAAGTTGGACTTTGGGAAAATCGGTCAACGGTTCCCCCTTGAGCCAATGCTTGAACCAAGGGGCACGAATTTTTTCTCGGAAATACTTACCTGCAGGTGAGCCAAAATTGATTTTACCGAGACTATTTCCAGGGCCTTGCGACCATCCGCCATGATTCCACGGGCCGACCACTAAACAATTCATCGGCGCACCCCCAAGCTTTTCCAGCTTTTCAAATGCAGTAAGTGGTCCATAAAAATCTTCTTGGTCGTACCATCCAGCAACATGTAAAATCGGGATTTTTCGACTCTCGATCTGTTTGGCCAGAGCACGATTTTGCCAAAAATCGTCATAGTTTGGATGAGCGACAAAATCGTTCCATGTTGGTATTTTCCCATGAAAATATTTCGGATTTACATTCGAAAGCGATCCTAATTTCAGATACCACTCATATGTATCGTATTTATCGAATTGGAACAGATTTACTTTTTTAGCTGATTCCATCATGTAAGCATATTCAAAAGCATAGCTGAGTCGGAATGCGCCATTATGATAAAAATCGTCCCCCATAAAAACATCTCCCATGGTCGCTTCCGCTGAAATTGCTTTGAGCGCAGGGTGCGGGTCCAGCGAGGCCATCATGGTTAACCAACCCGGATATGAGACACCCAGCATGCCCACATTGCCATTATTATTGGAGAGATGATGGATTAGCCACTCGATGGTATCATATGCATCGGTTGATTCATCAATCGCTTTGGGATTTTCTCTTTCTTTTTTAGTTCTAGGAGGTCGGCTCATACGAAACTCCCCCTCGGAATCATTCAATCCTCGAATATCCTGAACAACAAAAATAAAATCGTCATCGAATACATTTCTTGCTTGTGCGGAAACAGAATTTGCATTAAATCCACGGATGCCATACGGGGTGCGCATAAACAAAATTGGCATCTTTCCATCGACATGATTGGGTATGAATATCTTGGTATTCAGGCCAATTCCATCGCGCATTTTGATTTTTTCCGTTTGCATCGAGACGGTAAACGTTTTTTTTTCTTGAGGGTTATTTTTTTTGGGAAGCTCTTTTTTTGACTTCTCTTGAGCGGGAACCGATTTGCTCCCCTTCTCATCAGCCCATAGAAAAAAACCGGGGAAAATGATCATCGCTAAAATGATAGATTTAACTTTCCATGGGTTGAAAATCGAACCGAGTAAAACAGATAGATTTAGCCTCACAGGATTAACTTCCTTAGTGCAGATAGATAAAATAATATTTAACTATTATTATGAACTATAAAAAAATGATCACCAAAAATCTGGATCTACTTCGAAAATGGAAAAAAGATTCCTTTCAAAATTCCATTGATCGATCTATTTTATTTGAAAACGGCGATCTGATTCCAAGCAGTTGAATACAGTTGAATGGGTGCAGTTGATTGGGGCGTCGTTGAAGCTAGGTCAAACTATTGATACAATTTCTTCAGCTCCTTTTACAGGATACTCCTTTAGGAAATCGATTCTGAATTGACTTTATCAATACGTTTTTTGCTTCACCGTTCCGGTCATTGCTTGAATGTAAATCTAATAACACTACGAATTTCTCTAGGTTGTATTTCTCTACTCCCCCTGGTAATCGTTTACATACATTTTCTTTCCCCATTTAACTACGTTGAGTCCCCAATTGAACCCTGTTTGAATGGAGTTGGCAAATCCGAGTCTCTCCGCCGATTCAAAATCCCTTAAATCATTAATTCTTATTCTTATAGTTGTATGTTCCTTGCAAAACTGCTTTATTCGTGTCTGAATGACCAAAAAATGTTGATTAAAGGTTGACGCTTTTCCAAAAATCTGACATAATAGAAATAGTATAGGTTACTATCCCTCCCGAATGAAAAATTACTAATAGGAATTAAATCCTAAATTAATTTTTGCCGCGAATGTTTGTTCTCCAGTATTCTGCATAACAAGCTAATTAGTTTAATCAACTAAAGCTGATCAAAACTAAAACGGATCGCAATCAACTAAGCAACAATAAACTGAATATCTTAACTATGACAAAAAATGGAAATAGATCTTCTGGTTGTTAGTTCTAGCGTGGTTTTAACCAGCGCCAACTAAAGTCTTTGAACTATAATACTGCCATTGATTAAATCAAAGCTGAATTAAGGCCAATATTCAGATAACTCAACGTGATTAGAGTCATTGATGAGTGATTTCGATCATTTTGGTCTTAAGTACTACAGATTGTGTTGATTATTTTGAATTGATTATTTTGAATTGATTATTTTGAATTGATTATTTTGAATTGATTATTTTGAATTGATTATTTTGAATTGATTATTTTGAATTGATTATTTTGAATTGATTATTTTATAGCTACAACTAAACTCCTTAATTTTGTTACGAAAAACCTCGGAATAAAATGATTTGGAATGAAATGAAAATGTTTAGAAAAAAAATAAATGATTGCCGATTCACAGTTATTTTGAATAAAAAATTATTCAGTTTTATTTTCTGTGTAATCCTCTTAATATTTTCTAATTGGAGCATATCGAAAGGGGATGGACCCGACTCCAAAAAAGTTCTTCCATCCAAAAAAGTTCTTCCATCCAAAAAAGTTCTTCCATCCAAAAAAGATAAAAACATCGCACAAGAAAGTAAGATAGGGAAGAGTATAGATAAACCGATTACGGACAAAAACAACCATCCACTCGATCCAAAAGGGGTCGAATTTTTTGAGACCAAAATTCGACCGATTCTAGTCGAATCATGTTATAGCTGCCATTCCGAAGTTGCGGAGAAGAAAAACAAGTTGAAAGGTGGTCTCCTCTTAGATAGCAAAGAAGGGATGCAAAAAGGGGGGGATACTGGCAAGTCAGTTATAGATCTAAGCAATCCCAACAACTGTTTACTCTTAAAATCTTTGCGGCATGAAGATGAATTGAAAATGCCGCCTAAAGGAAAGCTGTCTGCCAAAGTGATCAAAGATTTTTCTGATTGGATTGCAATGGGTGCTCCTGACCCTCGGCTTCAAAAATCAGGGGAGATTGGTAAAAGAAGTGAAAACAAAAATAAGAAAGGTATCGATCTAACTACTGCCAAAGAGTTCTGGGCTTTTCAGCTTCCGAAAAAGATCGATCCACCCAAAATCGGCGACTTAAATCAAGCAATAGGAAATTCAGCGAACACCGGGGCAATCGGAACTGATCGATTAAATGCGATTGATGCCTTTATTCTAGCGAAAATTAAAGAGAAAAAGCTTCAGATTGCTGGCCCTGCTGATAGAGCCACTTTGATTCGTCGGGTTTATTTCGATTTGATCGGCTTGCCACCAACACCGGAAGAGGTGAATGAATTTGTGCATAATAAAAATCCTAATGCTTATGCTGAGCTGATCGATCGCTTGTTAGCAAAACCCCAATATGGTGAGCGATGGGCCAGGATGTGGCTGGATGTCGCCCGTTATGCAGAAGACCAAGCGCATACCTTTGCGGTTAAGCCCAAAACAAATGCCTTTCAATATCGGGACTGGGTCATTCAAGCGATGAATCGAGATATGCCTTATACCGAATTTATTCGGTTGCAAATTGCAGGTGATTTGTTGCCAGATTCGACCCACGATTCTTTCGTTCGTTATGCCGGGCTTGGCTTCATAGGTTTGGGTGCGGAGTATTACAAAAACACGGCCAAGGATCAGGCCGAAGCAGATGAGTTAGACGATCGACTAGATACCATCACCCGTGGATTTCTTGGTTTGACGGTCGCCTGTGCCCGTTGTCATGATCATAAATTCGATCCCATTCCTACCTACGATTATTATGCACTTGCTGGTGTTTTACGCGGCTTCCAAGCTGCTGATCTTCCTCTGGTAAGTCAAAAAGAGGTTGAAAAATATCAGGAAGGCCAAAAAAAACTGAAACAGAGTCAAGATCAATTCGAAGATAAACTTCTGGATTGGCGATTAGAGATCACTCGTTTAGCGATTCCTAAAATTCGTGATTATCTGCTTGCTGCTTGGAAAATCCAAAATCTGAAAGCAACACAACAAAAATATGATCTTAATCAGATCGCTAAGGAACAACATCTGAATCCTTATCTGTTGAATCGCTGGTTACATGTCTTACAGGTTGGCAAAAAACAGGAACTGATGCCGTTGATGAAAGCTTGGCAAGAAGTGAAACTCAGTAAACCTGGTGATAAATCCAACAATAAATCCAGCACCAAAGAGATAGACCAGCAAGCGAAACAGGCAACAGAAATTGCCAGCAAAATTCAAATGCAGTGCCAGGAGGTATTTAAAGAGATTGCTGGACAAGAGAAAGAATTATCAGCGATAATGGTTCCGAATCGCTCGAAAAAGAAAAAGCCGAATGCGAAAATTGTTGCTGAATTACAAAAGAAGCTGGGGAAAGAAAAAGTTCAGTTGATTCGTTCTCTCATGCAA
>JAKBAI010000129.1:0-6473 GCA_021809185.1 Planctomycetota bacterium | reverse complement strand
AATCAGATTGGAAGCAAGCCAATATCTTAACACCGCAACAAGTAAATGAGTTCGATCAATTAAAAAAAGAGATGGAAGAAGTCAAGGCAAAATCCCCTCCAGCGTATCCGACAGCTCCTGGGATAACGGGGGGGGGAGATGCCATGCGCGTCTATATCCGAGGCAACCCCGCAATAAAGGGGGAGTGGGCGCGTAAAGGCTTTTTGCAAATCTTGGGTACCAATATCAAAGCCGATTCCAAAGCGATTGCTGATCTCAATCGAGGGACCGATAAAGAACGAGAGCAAACAGCCAAGGGGGTAAAATATAGTCGTTTAGATCTTGCCAATGATATTGCCTCAAACAAAAATCCCCTAACGGCTCGAGTGTTTGTCAATCGAATCTGGCTCCAACATTTTGGCCGAGGTTTGGTGGATACGGCCAGCAATTTTGGTCAATTGGGCAATCGGCCATCTCATCCAGAATTGCTCGATTGGTTAGCGGTACGATTTATGGAATCGGGCTGGTCGATAAAAAAACTTCACCGTGAAATATTACTTAGTCAAGCCTATCAGCGCAGTTCACAACCAGCAACTACAGTTCAGAACGCGAATGCCAGCTTGGATCCGGATAACGTTTATCTGTGGCGAATGAATCGCCGCCGTATGGAAATTGAAGTTTGGCGCGATACTTTGTTGGCGATTGCCGGTAATCTGGATCCAAAAGTGTATGGTCCAACCTTTAATATGGCCGATGCGAACAGCAACCGTCGAACCATCTATGCAAAAATTAGTAGGCACGAGTTGAATGGAATATTGCGTATATTTGATTTTCCCGATGCCAACGTCACCAGTGCGAAACGCACCGTTACTACGGTGCCGCAACAGCAGTTATTTGTCTTGAACAGCGATTTTATGGTCAACCAATCGAAGTCTTTAGCCAAAAATGTGCAACAAGCTCGATCCCAGATTAAAGATCAAATCGGTTATATTTACGAATTGATTTTTTCAAGATCCCCTTCGGCACAAGAAATTGAAATTGGTACACGTTATCTGCAAATGCCAAAAGATCCTAATGATCGGCTTAGTCGCTGGGAACAGTATGCACAGGCTCTGCTGGCCACGAACGAATTGATGTATATCGACTAATTGATGTATGTCGACTATAAGTAGAAATCGTTCGATTGAATTCCGTAATCAGAAAATTTGACTGCCCATAAAATTAAAGAAAGCTCCGATTAAAGTTGAGAAGAGCAACGAACAAGCGAACCGGTAATTTTTTGCGCTAAGTTGTTGCTCTAATCCAGAAAGGTCTATCATGTCAACGAATGAACAGATAGGAATACAGAGCAATACGGTCAGTAGAAGATCGATGTTGCAACAGCTCGGCGGTGGTTTGGGACTGGTCGGTCTAGCTGGGGTGCTTGCCAATGAAATGAAGCAGGGGAGTGGTGCGAGTTATGCCGCAGATCTTGCCAGTACCATATCGCGACAACGGGCAGGGAAGTTAAACCCACTGGCGGCGAAGCCACCGCATTTCCCAGCCAAAGCCAAACATATCATTCATCTGTTTATGAACGGGGGACCATCCCAGGTCGATACCTTCGATCCCAAACCGGCTCTTGCTAAGTATCATGGGAAAAAGCCGCCATCTTCTGATCTCAAAACGGAGAGGCAAACAGGCACGCTGATGCAATCCCCCTTCAAGTTTCACCGTGGGGGCAAATGTGGACTAGAAGTAAGCGAGAATTACCCCGAAGTTGCCAAACTGATGGATGATATTTGTGTCATTCGCTCGATGCACACCAATATCCCCAATCATGAACCTTCCTTGTTGATGATGAATAGTGGTAACATCCAGCCAATTCGCCCCTCTCTTGGTTCCTGGTTAGGATACGGTCTCGGCACAGAGAACGAAAATCTTCCTGGGTATGTCGTACTCTGCCCTGGAAAACCGGTTGTCGGCCCGCAATTATGGAGCAATTCATTTTTGCCAGGAGTTTACCAGGGTTGCCATATTCAAAATCTGCGACCCAAACAAGTAATCGAATATCTTACGAATTCCTATTTACAAAGGAAAACACAGCGAGAACAGTTGGATTTGATTCAGCAGTTGAATAAACAGCACCAGCAGAATCATTTGGGGGATGATCAGCTCGATGCCCGTATCCAATCGCTCGAAATGGCTTTTCGAATGCAAACAGAAGCTCAGGAAGCTTTCGACATTCAAAGAGAATCTGTTCGAGTGCGAGAAAGTTATGGCAAAGGATATTTTTCCGAAGCCTGTCTAGTCGCACGAAGATTGGTAGAACGAGGGGTAAGAACGGTCCAAATCTATTATGGCAATGGTCAACCGTGGGACGATCATTCCAATATCGCCCAGGGACATCGCCAAAAAGGGCTAGAAAGCGATGTTGCCATTGCGGCATTGTTACGAGATTTGAAGGCGCGTGGATTGCTGCAGGATACTCTAGTGATCTGGGGTGGAGAATTTGGTCGCACCCCTTCTTCGGAAGGAAGCACAGGCCGCGATCATAATAATCATGGTTTTACGATGTGGCTTTCTGGAGGTGGTGTTCGCGGCGGCATGGCTTATGGTGCCACGGATGAATTCGGTTTTGCTGCGGTCGATAAAAAAGTCCATGTCCATGATCTCCATGCGACGATTTTACATCTTATGGGCCTCAACCATGAAAAACTAACTTATCGATACAGTGGCCGCGATTTCCGCCTAACGGATGTCTTTGGCACAATCGTTAAAGATATAATCGCTTAAAGAAAACTACTCGAGAGATTCTACAAGCAATCATTCGGAGAACTACAAATTTGTTTCTTCTTCAAAATGATTGCTTTTATTTAGATGTTCAAAACGCTTTTTGAGATTTGTCTATCTCGATGATAAAACAGCACTTTTTGGATTTTCATAGTCGATAAATGAGAAAGCACCTCTAGATTTTCTTGATATTTTTTTATCAAAGGGAAAAATTAATCTTATTTTTACATCAGAATTCAAATTATAAAATAAGATTAACCCATGTCGATTCTAATTCACGAATGCAAAACAATTAGAATTATCCTTTGATTGTCAAACGAGCTAAAAAAGTAATGATTGCAAGAAGTTGGAGTATCATTGTCAATTACCGTACCAGTAGCCTGGTGATCGATACTTTGGCATCCCTGGCAAAGGAATTATTGCCGAGTCGAGACAAAACAGATTCTGAAAAAAATCCTGGTAACTCAATCGCCACTGATATACATAATCGGTCGGCGAACGAAGGGAGTATGTTAGAATCACATGGAGTGCTGGTTGTCGACAATAATTCAGGTGACGGTTCAGCGAGCAAAATCCAGCAAGCAATCATAGCCAATAACTGGCAAAACTGGGCGGAGGTCTTGCCTCTGAAAACCAATGGCGGTTTTGCTGCGGGGAATAATGCCGGGATCAAATATCTTTGGGAGCATGATCAGCACATTCAATACTTTCATCTGCTGAATCCAGATACCCTGGTCCAGGCAGAAGCGGTTCAAGAATTACGCAAATTTTTAGATGCCAATCCGCGCGTGGGGATTGCCGGCAGCCAATTATTGAATGCCGATGGTACCCATCAAACCAGTGCCTTTCGATTTCATAATATCGTCTCCCAATTCGATTACGGTTTGCGGATCGGGATTATTTCTCGATTATTAAAAGGGGGGCTAATCTCTTTCCCTGCTGTTAGTCAACCGATGCAAAGCGATTGGGTATCGGGTGCGAGTATGATGATTCGCCGAGAAGTTTTTGAGAAAATCGGTTTCATGGATGAAAAGTTTTTTCTCTATTTTGAAGAAACCGATTTTTGCCGTCGAGCTAGAAATCACGGTTTTTTGTGTTATCATATCCCTGCAAGTAAGATCATCCATCTTGAAGGCCAGAGCACCGGAATTGCCGAAGAACGCCAAAACAAGAAGCGAATGCCCAAATACTGGTTCGAATCCCGCCGCCGATATTTCCGAAAAAACTATGGCTGGTTCAACACCTGGCTCATCAATATCGCCTTTGCCTTTCCTTTCGCCCTATGGCGATTTCGCCGCTGGGTACTTCGTAAACCGGATCCCGATCCCCCCTATTTCCTCTGGGACTTTATCCGCTATTCGTTTGGAAAGGGGTAACGGCGATACCAACAGTGGTTGGTATGCCTATTCATATTACTCCAGCGGGGCTTATGGAAATAATTTGGATTAAGAGAACACCTTCTAAGAGAACACCTTCTCTAATTGGCTTGAAATGATTTTTATAAATGGGTGATATTCTCGTGACAAAATCGGATCAATTATTTTCCCAGGGATAATGCAAAGCGGTTTGAACGAAAGAACTAAAATTCTCTACAGGTGAATTTCTATCCATCCCATGATTGAGATTGAGAATGTGATGAAATCGGTTGCCCTCGCGGAGACAACTTTGGGTTGCCTTGACTACATCTTCTACCGATCCGGTTTGCATGATTGTTTCATCGACGTTCCCTTGGAAAACCAGATGAGGGTAATCTGCAATTGCCTGTTTCAGGGAATGACAGCAGCCCAGGCTAATCACTTTTGCCCCCGATTGAGTCATTTGTTCTAGATACGGGCATTCTTTTACAAATAGAACACCGGGGATTTCTGGTCCATGTTTAAATATCTGTTGATGATAGGAATGCGCCCAAGAGTTATATTCTCCCAGGTTCAGCTCACCCGCCCAAGAATCGAAGAGCTGATACATATGCGCGCCTAGTTTTTCAAGCTGGTTCAAGAAATCGATCGTTGCTTCACTCAATTGATCTAAGAGCTTGCCCCAGACGATCGGATTTTCTCGAATAAAAGCACGTGTTTTGTTCAAATGTTTACCTGTATCGATACAATACGTAGCGACGGTAAAGGGTGCTCCAGCAAAGACAAGAATAGGCAATTCCCCTGCTAATTCTTGCCGCACGATCGTAATCAGATCGATGATATGCTGATAACTTGCTGGATCAGCGGGGCTTTTCAATCGATCCAAATCCTGCAAAGATCGGATCGGTTTATCGGGAACCGGGCCGCGTTCGGGCTGCAAAGTAAAAGGGAGTCCCATCGACATGGGCAGAGTGGTTATGTCATAAAAAAGAATAATGCCATCAACCCCAAACCGCTTTGGACACAAACTAGCCTGAGCAGAAAGGGAAGCATTCGCGGAAAAACTAAAAAAATCGTGACCGGTTCGTAGGCGCATAAACTCAGGATCCCAACGCCCTGCCTGACGCATCGCCCAAACGGGGGTGCGTTCAACCTTTTCCCCACGAGCAGCTCGTATTAGTAAATGCTCCCGGCCCGTCTCTTTGTTTTGGCTATCGATATTGGAGCTTATCTCTGTTGTTTTCATGGAATTATTCTAGAAAATTTCTCGAGAATGGAAAGCAAACCAAAAATGAGTCTAGGATTTAGTTGTTTAGCCGCTAATAGTTTCTTAGGAGCAAATCGAAGCAAATCGTAGCAAATAATTGCTTTGAGTGAATCGAGAGGAGAAACAGGAAGAAGACCAAGCAGATAAAATACGAAAAGAGTTTGAAATATGATTACGAATAGCAAAGAGTAAATTAAATGCTTTCTTCAAATGCTTCTTCTATATTTATTTTCAAAATCAAAAGAAAAAGCATTTGAAGATAGATCGTTCAAAGTTAAATTCGAGTAAATTGTTTTGAATCGAATTTTACTAGCGTTTAATTTCGGGCATCACTTCGATTTTAGCGTTTTTGCGCATTAGTTCGACCACTCTTTCATGAAGTTTCATGCCATAGGCATCTTTGACATGACTTTTGATTTCTTCATATTTATATTCTTTGCCAGGTCGGCGGGCGGTTACGAGAATTAAATGATAACCAAATTCGGTTTCAATCGGTTCGCTGATCGAAAAAGGTTTGAGCAAAAATGCAGCTTTGGCAAAAGGTTCCACCATCGATGAGAGACGCGGGAACCAGTTTAAATCCCCCCCTTCTTGTTTAGAAGGGCAATCGGAGTATTGCCGAGCAGTATCACTAAAAACCTGTTCTACCAGTTTTGTTCGTAATTGTTCCTTGGCCAGATTATCTACCTTTACCGTCATTTTGGCGAGCTGATCCTGGAGTTCTTTGTTCACCTTGGTCTCCATTTCTTGCTTGAGCGAACGCGCTTTTTGTAACTTGGTGTCTTTATCGCTAGCGTTGCAACGGATCAAAATATGACGCGCGCGGACCATGGAGCCATCGAACATATCCTTATTCTGCAAATAGAAGGTCTTTAAGGTCTCTTCTTTGCCCTGCTGATCGACAAACCGATCCCAACGTAATAAAGCGGCAATCTCTTCACGCAGTTCTTGCTCGGTAAACATCGTCTTCTTGAGAAATTCGCTGAAATCCTGTTTTTCTACCTCTTTCCATTTTTTGACAAGCTCTGCAAATTGCTTGTTAACATCTTCAGCGGAAACGGTGATCTTCCAACCCAGAACGGCTTGGTCAACGAGCGATT
>JAKBAI010000385.1 GCA_021809185.1 Planctomycetota bacterium | reverse complement strand
CGATTTGGGAAACTCGATTTTTGAAGGAGAAATCGATGGCGTTTCTTGTTGGAGAAGGTTGTTGAGTAAGAGAGAGGGATTGCTGATGGATTGATCCTGCTTAATGGGGACCATTTCAGAGGTGGGAGGCGCTGGATTAATCTCCGGAGGAGCAGCTCGCGAAGTAGTTGACTCAGCTGAAACAATCGACAAACTTGACGCACTTGACTCAACTTGGGATTCGATAGACTCTTTCGAGCTTTCAGCAATAGGATCGGGTAAATAAGTAGGAGTCGAATGGGGGTCGGGTGATGTTGGCAATTCGGATTCCGATGGGTTCATTCAAGCGGCTCCTAAAACGAAGAAAGATTCGAGAGAAAATAAATCAAAAAAAAAATTTGGGAGGTCAAGAAAAATGATTTATTTCCAATCCTCTTTGCATCCCCTACCAATATTCGTTAGACTGCTTTAATTGATGTAGTAAATCTTGATAAGTTATTCTACATGAGTTACCGATTTATCTACTACCTAAATAAGAGGACTAAAGATAAGTTGCCAATAGGGAGTGTTATCGAGAAGAGTGGGTCTCGACTAACCCATGTCGCTTAGCGGTCGAGGACGTATCATCTATTCTGGGGGCAAGGATTAAGCAACTGAGAGCGATTGAGTTACGAGTTGATTCCGGAACGCCCTGTACTCACCAAGGTAATGACACCCCCTTGATCATCGAAAATGGAATAGAACATCTCGCCAAAATACCGTTGAATAGTAGTAAATCGCAAATCAAAAAATGGGACTCTTGGGGAAAGTTCAAAAGTACGACTTATATAAAATAAATCCGATAACGCTCGCTGGTACTGCTTTAGCTTGGTTGCCAAGCTACCCCCTATTTGTGCTACCAGACTAGATTAGTTGATGGCCCAGCTTTCGGGATCTACTATAGGTTCTGTCGACCCCTTTTATTATCTGAGGTATTTGATATTATATATATTATTAGAATCAATGATTAATCTGAACGTTACGATGACTCCTCTAGGAATTTTACATGGATCCGCTCATTCGTTGTATCTATCCAGATTGTAATGAATTATCTGTTGTTTCTACAGGAAAGTTCTGTCCTTTCTGCGGTCGGCTCTGCCGATGTACTCATGAAGATTGCCAGGCGGTACTCGATAGCAATTCGCTTCCTGTTTGCCCTAAATGTCATCGTGAAATTCAGCTAAATCCCGCCCCGCTGCTTCCATTGGATAAATGGAAATCAAGCCAGGCTACTACCTTCATTTCTAATGATCTGAACCCTGCGGACCCGATTGATTCTCTTTCTCAGACAGGTGGTTCGTTGACCCCGCATCAAAACGATGCGAATCATTCACCGACCGTTTCAAGAGTCTCTCCTCAGTCTGTTACCGATGCGAATTATTCACCGACTGTTTCAAAACTCTCGCCTCAGACTCAAATAGATTCGAATCATTCAGCGACCGTTTCAAGAGTCTCGCCTCCATCCGTTACCGATTCGAATGACCATGACCCTCAACGTACTGCTCTTAGTTCTTCGAACAAAGAGTACGACGACCTTGCGGATTCTCTAGGTCAAATTAGTCGATTTATCCTCAAAGAGGAGATCGGTCGCGGGGCCTTCGGAGCTGTCTATAAAGCTTTCGATCCTCGTCTCAAACGCGATGTCGCTATCAAGCTTCTACAAAAATTCTCTAGCGAAGATTCTCTCGAAGCGCGCCGATTTCAACGCGAAGCTCAGGTTGCTGCCGATTTACGTCATCCCAATCTTGTTCCTGTTTATGAAAGCGGTATCGAACAGGGACAAGCTTTTATCGTTATGGGCTATTTTCAGGGGGGGACGCTAAAAAAATACCTTCAGATAGACTCCACCGACTCCGCGACGACTCGTTGCCAATTACTCCCCTTGGCAACGGTTGCTCAAATCGTTCGTGAGATTGCCGAAGGACTGGCCTATGCCCATTCCAAAAAAGTGATCCACCGCGACATTAAGCCAGCTAATATCTTACTCGATAAAAAAGATCATAATTCAAGCCACGGTTCGTCACCTTCTCCTGAAATCAAACCGCTGATTGCTGACTTTGGCTTAGCTTATCAGGAATCGGCAACCCGAGCGACTCAAGCGGGGGGATTCGCTGGGACCATTGCTTATATCGCCCCGGAACAAATCAACTCGAAAGAGAGTTTTGCCAGTGATCAATACTCTCTTGGGGTTATTTTCTACGAAATGCTCACGGGAGTTTTGCCTTTCACCGGGAGCGCTAAAGTCGTTCTCCATGCTCATGAACATCTGCTTCCCCCTTCGCTTCAATCATTGCGAGCAGAAATCCCTGCGGATTACCAAGCGGCTTGTCTGAAATGTCTCGAAAAAGATCCTAAAGATCGTTATGAAAACTGTTATCTACTCGCCGAAGATCTGCACCGATTAGAAATTGGGGAACCGACGTTAGCACGCCCTTTAACCCGCAAGCAAAAATTCCAGAGGTGGGTTAAAAAGAATCCGGTGATTGCCAGCTTGAGTGGCTCGATTGCTCTTTTACTGCTGATTGGCTTGATCGTTACGAGTTTCCTCACCATCCGTGCTGACCAAGCTGCCAAAGAAGCTCAAGAGCAGACTCGATTGAAAGATAAACAGCTAGGGATAAGTCAAGACAATCTGCGTAGTGTTTATTATACACGAATGATCGGTTTGCACGAAGGGGATGCCTCAGCGGAGGAGATCCTCGGTTGGCTTGAAGATAAGAACATCTTTCCTCCAGACAAACACGATTTAGCTTGGAATTTTTATGTAAACTATTATCATCGCCGTCTTCCCAAAACCCTCAAGGGCCATACGGGTCTTATCACTTGTTTAACGCTGAGTAGCGATGGTAAAACCCTCGTCACCGGATCTGGAAATTCGTTTGGACTCACCAGCAAATTAGAATCAGGGGATAACACGGCCCGCATCTGGGATGTCGCCACCGGTCAAGAACGGGCCGTCCTCAAGGGTCATACGGGTGGGATCAGCTGTTTAACACTGAGTAGCGATGGTAAGACTCTCATCACCGGAT
>JAKBAI010000384.1 GCA_021809185.1 Planctomycetota bacterium | reverse complement strand
TGGTTTTGGTAATTGGAACTATAAGCAATATGGCTTTTGCTTATCCGATAGGGACATTAAAGGATCTTACGAAATTCCCTTCCTTCCAAAAATCGATGAACTACGGCTATCGGCCACCGGTTATTCTTCATGAGTTTCGACTTTCTCAACACTTTGCCGTCGCAAAATTGGATGGTAGTAACACCCCTAAAGCTTCAGATAGTAATCCCTCGAAATCAGTAGATAGTTCCCCATCTAGAATACCCAGTAAAGAAGAAGAGGCTAGGATTAATAAGCTGATTGATCAGCTCGGTAGTCCCAATTATCGCAAACGGGAAGAGGCTTTTAAGAGTTTGATGAAAATTGGCCTCCCGGCTAAGTCCGCATTATTAAAACGGCAAAAAGATAGAAATCTGGAAATTGAGAGCCGTTGTAAAGAATTACTCCCAGCTATTTTAAGAAAAGATATGCAAATCCGGATCGATGCCTTTTTAAGGGATAAAGAGTGGAAAAACAAACACGATATTCCTGGATTAGCCGATTATATAAAAATAGTTGGGAACACTCCAGAAAGCCGAGCAATATTTATTGATTTACTCAACTCTCATCGAAAATTGTTCGAAATTTCTGAGCTTAACCCGAAAGATTTAGCTGATACTTATGCCGAACGTGCATCGGAAATGGCTCAAACGGTCGTTTATAATGGAGGAGGAGGAGTTAAATTTCCAACAGAGAATGATTACCGCGCCTTATTCTTTTTTGGACAAAACGAAGAATGTGCCAAAGCCATAGCAAGTATTCAACTCTTTGGCAATCTTATGTATCGACCGGAATTTCAAAATATGTTTGACAATTCCACGAAAGGGAAAATCTCTCTAAAATTATTTATTCTTTGGATGGAATCCAATTTGAATGGTAGTGAACAAGCAAACATTATTCATCCCTGTATGAACCTTATCCAAATTAAAAAAATGAAAGAAGCAAGTCCCATTCTCGAAAAGGTCGTCAAAAATGATAAGCAACACCAATCTGTTCGTGCTCAAGCGATATCGACACTCAGTCAATTAGAAGCGAAAAATTGTATTCCCATTTTAGAATCGCTCTATTCAGAGAAGACAGTAATTCAGTCCGTTAATTTTGGCAAAATGAGCACGGTTCAAATCAATGATATTGCCTTAGCCGCTGTTATTCATCTGAATGGCAAAAATCTTAAAGATTTCGGATTTGAATTTGCACAAGGTAATAATACTGCTCTATACCCATATCTCGGCTTTGAAAATGATGAAAAGCGAAATGCAGCTTTCAAAAAGTGGAAAACCTATAAAGATGGGGGAATGAAAGAAATACCCAAAGATCCCGTCCCTAAAAAGATGGTAAGCCCAAGAAAGACTCTCCCTCTATGAAAAAAATGGGAGAGGCCCCTTCACCAAAATTGGTTCCTCTCAAAAAATAATATCTAAAGTTAGCTTTAATACCTTTCTCTTACCTGCTATTGAATGATTCTAAAACGGAGAGAGCATTTTTTTGCAAAGAACTCATCTCTGTTTTTTCATTAACCAGTTCTTATACAAATCGAATTCGAGATTAAATTGCAAATTTGGAAAATCCACTACCTGAGCTAGAACTTTTCAATTATAGTAATAGAAGGTACATTTGATTGGAGAGAGGTAGAAATGCGGCTTCAAAAATATATCTTGGTTTTGGTAATTGGAACTATAAGCAATATGGCTTTTGCTTATCCGATAGGGACATTAAAGGATCTTACGAAATTCCCTTCCTTCCAAAAATCGATGAACTACGGCTATCGGCCACCGATTATTCTTCATGAGTTTCGACTTTCTCAACACTTTGCCGTCGCAAAATTGGATGGTAGTAACACCCCTAAAACTTCGGATGGTAATCCCTCGAAATCAGTAGATAGTTCCCCATCTAGAATACCCAGTAAAGAAGAAGAGGCTAAGATTAATAAGCTGATTGATCAGCTCGGTAGTCCCAGTTATCGCAAACGGGAAGAGGCGTTTAAGAGTTTGATGAAAATTAGCCTTCCGGCTAAGTCCGCATTATTAAAACGGCAAAAAGATAGTAATCTGGAAATCGCGAGCCGTTGTAAACAATTACTCTCTGATATTTTAAGTAAAGATCTGCAAATTCGGATCGATGCCTTGTTAAGTGATAAAGAGTGGAAAAACAAACACGATATTCCTGGATTAGACCGCTTTATTAAATTAGTTGGGAACACTCCTGAAACCCGAGACATGTTTATCGATTTACTCAACACCCATCGAAAATTTTTCGAACTTTCTATGCTTAACCAGAAAGATTTAGCTGATGCTTTGGCAGAAAGAGGATCTGAAATTATTCAATCGACCATACCTATAACTGGAGGAGGATTAAGAATAGCTCAAAGAAATGACTTTGAAGGAATTAACTCGACATCTGAGAACGATTTCCGCGCATTATTCTTTTTTGGCCAAAACGAGGAATGTGCCAAAGCAATAGCAAGTATTGAATTTTTTGGCAATCTTATCTACAATCCCATATTTCCAAATATGTTGGACAATTCCACTAAAGGGAAAATCTCCCTAAAATTATTTCTTTCTTGGATGGAATTCATTCCGATCACTAATGAACAATCAAACATTATTCAAGATTGTTTGAACCTTATCCATAATAGAAAAATCATTGAAGCAAGTCCCATTCTTGAAAACGTCATCAAAAATAAGAAGCAAAATGTCCATACTCGTGCTCTAGCGATATCGACACTTAGTCAATTGGAAGCGAAAAATTGTATTCCCGTTTTAGAATCTCTCTATTCGGAGAAGACGGTAATCCAGACCATCAATTTTTTTGGCAAAAGGAGTACTGTTCAACTCAATGATGTTGCCTTAGCCGCTGTTATTCATTTGAATGGCAAAAATGTCCAAGATTTCGGATTTGAATTTGCACAAGATAATAATACAGCTCAATACTACACTTTCGGCTTTGAAAATGATGAAAAGCGAAATGCAGCTTTCAAAAAGTGGAAAACCTATAAAGATGGGGGAATGAAAGAAATACCCAAAGATCCCGTCCTC
>JAKBAI010000383.1 GCA_021809185.1 Planctomycetota bacterium | reverse complement strand
TGGTTACTACCACGATGACCGAATTTCAACTTGAATGTTTTCGCACCGAAGGCCAATCCCAACAACTGATGTCCTAAACAGATACCAAAAATCGGCTTCTTGCCAATGAGATCGACAATCGTTTGAATGCCGTATCCTACCGCTGCGGGGTCGCCAGGCCCATTCGAAAGAAAAATACCATCCGGTTTGAGATTCAATATCTCCGCGGCAGTCATGGTCGCTGGCACAATCGTCAGTCTACATCCCACTCTGGTTAAACAGCGAGCGATATTCCATTTCATTCCAAAATCGATCGCGACGACATGCGGACCCGCTGCTTGCTCTTTCAACATCTGCTCTGCTAGAGAATTTAATCCTTCATTCCTCCAAGAAGAAGAATTTTTGGGAGTCACCTCGCAAACGAGATCTCGCCCCGTCATCCCCTTCAAAGCACGGGCTTTCTCCACCAGAACCTGGTCCGGCATCCCCTCGGTTGAAAGTAGCCCCATCATCGCGCCTCGAGTTCGAATTCGTCTTACTAATGCGCGGGTATCTATTCCTTCCAATCCTATTAGATTGTTTTGGGCTAGATAGGTCTCTAGAGTCATTTGAGAACGATAATTACTCGGAATTCGAGTCAGTTCTCGAACAATAAATCCCTTTACTGCTGGCTGGGACGATTCTTGATCTTCTTCCGTTATCCCATAATTCCCGATCAAGGGATAAGTCATCGTCACGATCTGTCCCTGATACGAAGGATCGGTTAAAATTTCTTGGTAACCAGTTAAACTGGTATTGAAGACTACCTCCCCGGAACTCTCTCCCGCACTGCCAAATGCTCGCCCTTCGTAAATAGTCCCATCTTCCAATGCTAATTTGCCTTGCATCTCTTTCATTTTACCTCTGGCCTGATAATTCAATTCTTACTTTCAAATCATAACTTTCGATTGCTATTTTAAGGCAATGAAATCTTCATAATGAAATCTTCACAATGAAATCTTCATAATGCTTGATTTCCCTAAATTCAGATTGAAATTACTCTCATTTACACTTATTCCTTCCAATCTCACCGATCGCACTTCTTTAGGGAAATCATTGATCAAACAAACGCTCTTTTGATACGAATTTTCTCAAAATAATCTACTATAAAATAAGAAAAAAGAAAAAATAGCTTAAAAATGAGCGGAACAAATCGGGGTTGCTAATCAATTCCTTCTTATGGTATATTCAGATAAAATAGATTGGAGAGAATAACATGGAATGATCGACTTTCCAAAAACTAAAAGATTACAAGAATAGGAATTTCAGAAAATAAGCATGAGTATGGGAATGAATCTGAGAATGAATCTGAGATTAAAGCATACCATTAAGATTTTCGGCAAGCACAACTAAAAATAGAAGAAATCAACGATTTTGGTTAGTATGAATCAGGATGAATCAGGAAGACTTTTGAGAGAGTTGGAATCGAGAATATTGGAATGAGACAGATAAAAAATCGATGAATTACAAGATTCCAACATCAAAGTGAAATAAACTAGGAAATAGTCAGAGGAACAAACAATGGAATGTTTGGTAACAGGATGTGCTGGGTTTATCGGATCCCATTTATGTGAAACTTTGCTTAAGAAAGGGCATCGTGTCCACGGCATTGACTGTTTTACCAGCTACTACAGCAAAGAGAGCAAGGAAAAGAATCTTTCACCATTACAGAGCCACCCGCGATTCCAATTCTATCCATTGAACTTAGCGGAGGAAAATTCTCAAACCGAACTAAACCATTTAATGAGAGGGATCGAGTGGATTTACCACTTGGCCGCTGCACCCGGTCTCATTGCGAGCTGGGACAATTTCAGTATCTACAACACCAACAATGTGCTAGCCACTCACCGGCTTCTGGAAACCGCCAAAAATGCGCCGATGCTCAATCGGCTTGTGTATGCTTCGACCTCTTCCGTCTATGGCAAATACGCATCGGGGGACGAAGCCTTGCCCTTGAAGCCAAGTTCACCCTATGGAGTAACCAAATTAGCAGCAGAGAATCTCTGCCGTGTTTACTATGAAGCATTCGATCTGCCCGTGGTGATTTTGCGTTATTTTTCGGTATACGGTCCCAGACAACGCCCCGATATGGGATACTATAAATTTATTCAATCGATCAGCCAAAATGAACCTGTCTATCTTACCGGCGATGGTTTTCAAATTCGCGGCAACACCTTCGTGAGCGACTGCGTGAATGCCTCGATCGCCGCAATGGACACCCAACCTGGATCGATCTTCAATGTCGGCGGTGGGGAATTGATTACGGTCCGGGAAGTAATCCGCAAAATCGAACAGATTCTCGGTAAACGGGCGAGAATTACTCAGCTCGCGGAACGACCAGGAGATCAAAAATATACAGGTGCCGATACATTAAAACTATGCCGAGCTACCGGGTGGAAACCTCTAGTTAAACTCGAAGAAGGATTATCACAGCAAATCGAATGGCAAATCGGAAAATCGCTGCGGCAGGTTGCATAACCCGCTCCGCTCTAGGAGCCGTGCGAGTCTAACGAGCACTGCGAGTCTAACGAGCACTGCGAGTCTAACGAGCACTGCGAGTCTAACGAGCACTGCGAGTCTAACGAGCACTGCGAGTCTAACGAGCACTGCGAGTAGTATTTTTTAAAAAGCTTGGCTAAATGCTATCCCAGGTTGCAGAAGTGAAATCGAAATGAACTAAACATCATCATTGACCGAATTGACCGATCCTATCGGAAACTTCTCGAAAAAGAAATTCACTTGCTGAGAATCCGATAGAAAAAGCGATAAATTGAGATTGGATAACATGGAGCAGAACCCGAGATAGGAACCATCTATGCACACAATATTAAACCGCTATCTTTTACAACCCCTCCACGCCAAAATACAACGTTCACGGCATTGGGACTATTTCGATTATTTGCAAAAAAGCCAATACGATTCTGCACAAATCATTCAACAAAGGCAATGGCTGCGCTTACAAAATCTGCTCCTTCATGCTTGGGATACCGTTCCTTATTACCGGCAAAAATGGTCCGCCCTGGGAATTCACCCCCTCGATATTCGCTCGCCCAAAGATTTTAAAGAATTACCGGTATTGCGT
>JAKBAI010000382.1 GCA_021809185.1 Planctomycetota bacterium | reverse complement strand
AATTGACTTCTTTTGCGATACCGCGAGGGCTGCCAACAACGATCACTTGCCCGCCATCACAAGCGAGAGACATTGCCGTAGGGATGGCATCAGGAACCCCCGTAGCGTCGATCACAATTTCAGCTCCTCGCGCGTTGAGGTAATCACTCAACTCGGTTTTTGGAGAAGCTACCGTTGGATCGATAACCCGATTAGCCCCAGCAGCGAGTGCCGCCATGCGCCGCATTAAAACCGCATCGATCCCAACAACGGGATAGCAACCCGCTGCAAGGGAACAACGCAAAGCGAATTGACCAATAATTCCAAGACCCAGAACAGCGACGGATTTACCAAGAGTAATCCCTGAACGTAGAATACCACCCAATCCATAACGAGAAATACAGGCGAGCGCCGCTTTTTCTGCGGTCAATCCGGATGGCAAATGCCACCAGCGACCTCGCTCATGACCTAGAGTCAAAATCTCAGCAGAAGCATGATTCCCTGGATAACTGATCCTATCCCCAACGGCTAACCCCGTGATTTCAGATCCAAAAGCGAGTACTTTCCCTGCGGCACTATATCCTGGACGGAAAGGGAACTTCCAATCGGGTAAATTCGGATCCTTCAACCATTGATGGGTGCCAGTATATACAGCTAATTCGGTTCCAGCACTTATGGCAGTTGCTTCTGCTTCCACCAATATTTGATTTGCTGCTAAATCGGGTAAATCCACTTCTCGGAATCCCACCTGATAAGGTTCCGTTATTACTAATTGAGTTGCTTTCATTCTTTTCCCAATCACCTAAATCCATGTTTGTATTTATCATTTTCTTATGAATTATTATCAGATTTTCATCATCGGTAACTCTGAAATTCAATTTTCTTAGAATAATCTTTATTATCTCCAAATTAAATCGATTCAAGATACAAAATAGATATCGTGGGAGTGTTTCGAAATTGATTCCATGAAAAGGAATTATTGTCATAAGATACAACTCGAAATCTGATTAAAGAAATAGTTTCATTTCATACAAAACCAGAAGTTTTTTAAATTCATTAACAAGGCATTTATAGTACATTCGAAGCAGTTTCTGAGAGGATTTTTGGCCAAATTCTTTTTTAGTCATAAAAAATGAGGACGAATGGAAACAAAGTTTTTGAGCCAAAAGCCTTACAAAACTTTGTAGTAGTTCGTCTTTTTGGTAGTAAAATCGATCCAATAAAGATAGGAATTTAGAAACATATGCCACACCAATCAAGCTTGATCGACCTGTCCATTCATGGAATTCATTATCATGGTCCCATAACCTCCAATCTAAGCCCCACACGCTGGGTCGAGTTAGCGATACGAAGGCATGAAGGCATCCTGAGTCATTTTGGAGCACTGGTCTGTAATACAGGCAGTCGAACAGGACGTTCTCCGAAAGATAAATTCATAGTCCAAGAGCCATCGATGGAGAATCAAATCGATTGGCAAAGAAATCAGATGGTGTCGCCTGAACAATTTCGCCGTTATCGAGAGGCCGTTACCATCTATTTTCAAAGGAGAGAATTATTTGTTCAGGACGCCAGTGTTGTTGCAGATCCTCGATATGCTCTCAAAGTAAGAGTGATTGCCGATCAAGCTTGGCACGCTTTATTTAGCCAGATTTTGTTTCGATCTCTGAATTCGAAAAACTTTTCCTCTCAACCAGAAGAGGCTTCTCACGAACAATTCGAACCCGATTGGACCGTGATGGTGGCCAGCGATTTACGCTTTAAACCTGAAATTCATGGCAGCAAAAGCGAGACAGTTGTTGCTATTAACTTCGCAGAAAGAACGATTTTGATTGTAGGCACACAATATGCCGGGGAGATAAAAAAATCGATTTTTACTATTCTTAATGCCTTGCTTCCTCTGCAAGGGGTGTTGCCCATGCACTGCTCTGCCAACATTGGTAAGGATGGCTCAACGGCTTTATTTTTTGGTTTGTCAGGAACTGGAAAAACAACTCTCTCTGCCGATCCGGAACGTCAGCTGATCGGAGACGATGAACATGGTTGGAGTAATGAAGGAATTTTCAATATCGAAGGGGGTTGTTATGCCAAAACGATTCGCTTATCTGCCCATGGAGAACCACAAATCTGGAGCGCGTTGCGTTTTGGAACCGTTCTCGAAAATGTGCCGTTACATCCAGAAACTCGAATCCCCGATTTTGAGGATGAATCGATTACCGAAAATACGCGCGGTGCGTATCCTATTGAGTTCATACCAAACGCTGTTCCTTCCGGAATGGGAAATCATCCCAAGCATATTTTCTTTCTTTCTTGTGATACCTTCGGTGTTTTGCCGCCATTAGCGCTATTGAATCAGGAACAGATCGAATCGTATTTTCTGTGCGGTTATACTGCAAAAGTGGGTGGAACGGAATATGGAGTGAAGAAGCCTCAAATGGAGTTCAGCACCTGTTTTGCTTCCCCATTTTTGCCATTACCCCCCCGGCGCTACGCGATGATGTTATTAGAAAAATTACGCAAACATCCAGCGAAAGTCTGGTTACTGAATACCGGTTGGACGGGAGGACCATATGGCACGGGACATCGTTTTGATCTCGCTCATACGCGAGCCTTATTGCGCGCAGCCCTTGCTGATCATTGGCATCAAAGCGAATCTAGTTGGCAAATCGATCCTATTTTCGGTTTACGAATTCCTCCTCATTGTCCGGGTGTTCCTTCGATTTTGTTGCAACCTAGATCGACTTGGACCGATTCTGCTATGTATGATCAGTATGCGGCAAAATTAGTAGAAGCGTTTCGTAAAGAATCAGCTCGTTACCAAAATTAGTTTCTGACCTAATTCGTTAATCAAGAATCTCATTAAAATATCTTGATGACCACAAAAGTAAAATTCAAAATATGTTCGGTATTTCAAACAAAATGATCCGAGCTGCACATAAACAATAACAAAAAGGAAATAGATGATGCTCCGCGGTGAAATAAACTTTCCTGAAATCGCGCGGCTCTCCTCATTTTTCCAACGTCCTCGCGATAGCCATAAGGGGACTTATGGCACTGTTTTGATCGTTGGAGGAAGCCTAGGAATGTCCGGAGCTGCTATTTTGGCCGGCAATGCTGCTTTACG
>JAKBAI010000381.1 GCA_021809185.1 Planctomycetota bacterium | reverse complement strand
GAGTATTTTATTTTTCAGGGAGCGCCATCGTAAATTCTAAGGGAATATCAGTATCCCTCGATACCCACAAAACCGCTTGGAATGGTTGATTTCCCTCCGGCAAATAGCGATTAGACATCACTTCAAAGCGGACATCTGAACCGATTTTTTGAGTTATTTGCACGTTTTTTACTAGGGAAGACAATGACCAGAATCGTAATTCGTGTTTGTTTGTATTAATCATCAACAGATAGCCTGAAGAGATGGATGGAACACCAGAACTTATAATGGAAACAGCGCTATTAAGAAACTCCTCTTTGAACTTATCGAAACTATTCCTCTGCTTGGGAATTAGTGTCCCATTCATGGTTGACAAATTGAAATCAACAATGGTTAAGTTATCTGATTTTTTTTCCACATGTACTGGCTTGGTTAGTACCATGTTTAAGAAATCAGGTTTGAATATAATTACACCGATCCCGAAAACGAATACAATACCTATCAACGTAACTAATTTACGAAAAATCCATCCCATGGAGAACCTCAATCTTTGAGTTTGGTAACTTAAAAAACCCTACCCCTTTGGGCCAGAACACTCAGCAATCAGAATATTACCAAGGATTCTTCCTTAAATCCTTGCCAAGGCAAAAGCATAAAACTCTCGACAAACTTAAGATAATGAATCTAATAAATAGGCATTTTATCTCACTAGTTATCACACATAATCTTTTATGCGAGAATTAATCATTTTGAATTCAAGCTGTAGTGCCACTATCTAATCCCTCAATTTCAATTTTTTTTTGAAAGAGAATAATTTTGGGTTACTGTTTGCCGATTTTTATAAAATATGCAAGAGCAAGTTTCCATTTTTTCAATGTATTGGTAGTTTTTACATCAACCTTCTTATTGAAAAAACGATGCACATAAGTCAAAATCACTCAATTGCCCATTTCAGCCAGGTATTATCTTCGGCATCACTAGGCATGCGCCAATCTCCGCGCGGTGAAAGACTAACAGATCCGACTTTTGGTCCATCGGGTAAACAAGATCTTTTGAATTGATTTTGGAAAAAACGCTTTATAAATACCTTTAACCATTTCCTGATAGTAAAGTCATCATAATTCTGATTAAATTTGGCTTGTTTAGCTAAGAAGAGAATCTTTTCTGGAGGTGTACCGAAACGAAGGAAATAATATAAAAAGAAATCATGAAGCTCATAAGGGCCTATCGTCGATTCCGTGGATTGGATAAGTCGATTTTTTCCTGAGGGAAGCAATTCTGGGGAAATAGGAGTATCGAGAATGTCCAGCAGAATATCAGCAACCTTACTCGCTACTTCATTTTCGGCGACCCAACGGACAAGAAATTGGACTAGTGTTTTGGGAATACTCGCATTGGGGTTATACATGCTCATATGATCGGCATTGTATGTACACCATCCCAGTGCCAATTCCGATAAATCTCCCGTTCCGATCACAAATCCCCGGTTCATGAGAATCGAGGTGCGCATCCGAGCTTGTACATTTTCAAAAATTAGATCGGTATGGTTTTCCGATTCCAGATTATCAAGTATCTGACAAAAGTCAGTAAATTCGATCTGGCGAATGTCGATTTGAAATGGATTATGGCCAATCAGCTTCATTTCTGCGAAGCAAATTTCACGAATATCGATCTCCTGAAGAGGGATTTCAAGAGCAGTAACCAGACTCTTTGCGTTATTTTTAGTGCGTTCGGAGGTTCCAAAACCTGGCATCGTTATCGCTAGCAATTGGTTGGTTGAGCCTGTCAAGCGTGCCAAGGCTTTACAGGTCACCAATAAAGCAAGAGTAGAATCTAAGCCTCCAGAAATCCCAATCACGATCGGCTGTTTAGGAAGCATCGCCAACCGTTTTGCCAACCCACTTATCTGGATATCGAAAATCTCTCGGCAGCGTGCATTCAATTCCCCTTTTTCTGCTGGAGCAAATGGGTGTGGGAAAACAGAGCGGCGCAGCTTTGGCCCCCCTCTCCTGGAATCCAAAGAAGCAACCGGTGCGGAACTTTCAACAGATTGATGGTTCAAAAATTGGTCAGAACTAACTTGAGGCAAATCACATAAAATATACCGAATATGATTATTTTCAAGATTTGACAAAAACGATTGGTTAAAACTGTTGGACTGAGTACGATCGAATTGGAGCCGCTGTAAATCTACATCTGCAATGGAGAGCGAAGGTGTCATTTGAAATCGTTCCGATTCTGCAAGGATCACGCCATTTTCCGCAATTAAACAATGACCACCAAAGACCAGATCAGTAGAGGATTCCCCCCAGCCAGCAGAACAATAGACATAGGCTGCCAAACAGCGTGCCGATTGTTGACTTACCAGTTCGCGCCGATAAGTTGCTTTCCCGATCGTTTCATTGCTTGCTGATAGATTGAATAGGAGACTGGCTCCAACACTAGCTTGTATACTACTAGGTGGGATTGGCATCCAGAGATCTTCGCATATCTCAATACCAAAAACGCAGCGATGATCGTTTTTATCCTGAAATAAAAGATCCGTACCCAGAGGAATTGTTTCCCCACTTACCACGATTTCCTGGCGCCTCACCCTCCGTGCTGATGTAAAATATCGAGATTCATAGAATTCCTTATAATTTGGCAGATAGGTCTTGGGAACAATCCCAAGAATTCTCCCCCCTTGGAAAACAACCGCACAATTCAATAGCTGTGTATCGACAACCAGGGGTAATCCTACAATGGCAATCCCGTTAAAAATTGCCTTGCTTTCTTGCACAAGAGCTAATAAACATTGCAAACTTGCTTCATGCAAAGCAGTTTGAAAAAATAATTCCTGACAACTATATCCCGTTAAACAAAGTTCTGGAAATACTACAATATCGACGTTATTTTCTTGGCAATCGATTAATAGCTCCAAAATTCCTTTGCTATTCTTTTCTGGATTTGCTAAGGCTATTATAGGGACCGCTGTGGCCAATCGTACGAAGCCAAATTCTGATATCATTGCTACTTTCTAGTCTATACTTCTACTTATTTCTTTATAAGTTATGAAGTTACGAATTGATGAAAAGTAAAATTTATTTGAATTAACTGGATCAAAATTATTCCCTTCTACAGAATTTAGAGAAACTACATAAATTCCAAG
>JAKBAI010000128.1 GCA_021809185.1 Planctomycetota bacterium | reverse complement strand
GTAACTTTTATAGTAGAGGTGAGTCACAAGCCAGGCGATCAACCTCGGCGAATCGATCGGGCGATTCTAGAGCAACAAGAGGTTTTGTTGAGTAAATGGCCCCCCGATAATCTTGCCGATGCGCGTGAGCTTAAATTCATGCAGTTGGTAACGGTCGGTTTTGAACACCTAGCACATCGCTATCCGGAATTAGCGCATCTTCGAATATGCAATGCCCGTGGTATTTTTGATACCGCGATCGCTGAATGGAATATCGCGATGATGATCAATCTAATTCGAAATGTGCCCCAGATAATCTCTTTTCAGAAAAATCATCATTATCAGCGCTTAGAAACCTTTCAACAGGAAATTCGCAATCGCCGGGTGGGTATATGGGGCTACGGCGGCATTGGCAGAACCACTGCTTATTATGCTAAATTCATGGGGATGAAAATTTCTGTATTGACCCGTTCCGGCAAGATTTCGAATGGGTATACCTATCTTCCAGATGACCCGATCCAGAAATCGATCCAAGCCCAGGCCGATCAGATTCCTGATCGAATTTATGGGATTGGGCAGGAACTGGAATTCTTGCGTGAACTCGATTTTTTGATTCTCTGCTTACCGCGCACGAAGCAATCGAATGGCCGAATCGGTGAAAAAGAATTACAAGCTTTACCCAAACACGCCTATTTATTGAATCCCGCGCGTGGGCTTATTGTGCAAGAAGCGGCTTTGCTCAAGGCTCTGGAAGAGAAGTGGATCGCCGGTGCTGCTCTCGACACTCATTTTCAGTATCCTCTACCGCCGCAACATCCGTTGTGGGAAATGCCGAATGTGATTTTAACACCCCATATTTCGGGAGGAGATGGTAATGATCGCTTCCCGGAACGAATTACCAATCTATTCCTAGAAAATATCCGGCGATATCAGAATAACGAAACACTTCTCCATTTGATTCAACCCGAAGAATGGCTCGAGAGCCGATTGGAATAGCATTTTCTATCCAAGATTGGAGAAGACGAAAAATTATCTTTAAAGAAAGGAGAAATAATGGAATCACTCCCCCTTTCCTGGATTCTTTCTAATCTCATTTGAAAATTGAAAATGCTAGAAATCTATTTTCATTTTTTAAATCGATCTTTGGGAGGTAACCGCGGCAGTTTTCGAGCTGGTGTAACTCGCCCTGTGGTGCGGTCGAATTCATCGGGAGTTCGCGATGTTGGCGTAATATCAGCAGTCTCCTTTTTCCAGTTTGTTAACCGCTTCGCTAGATCCTCTTTTACGTTTTGCCATTTTGGATCCTGAGCGAGATTGACCAGTTCATCTGGATCTACCTGCAAATCGTAAAATTCTTCTACTGGGAGTGGCTTCATGAAAGGCATACTCTGTTTTGGAGGTAATTTACCCTCTTTATAAAGTTTGATCATTGCTTGGTACGTAGGCGACCGGACCGCATCCGCGGGTGGTGTATTAGGTAAATCGGGATATTCATTCAGAATATATTTATATCGCAAAGTACGTACAGCACGCGACCGCGATTCATAATCGTGCCAGTTATGTTCGGCATAGATTTCCTCGCGAATTTTTGCGTTCGGGTTGGTAAAAAGCGGAACAAAACTTTTTCCCTGGAACGATTTTCCAGGTTTTATTTTCGCTAAATCGAGAAAGGTAGAGGCTAGATCCACGGAACTAACTAATTGGTGACATACCGAATTCGCTTTGATTTTATCCGGCCAGCGGACGATAAGTGGGGTCCGAATGCCACTGTCATAAATAGTAGTTTTGCAACGCGGAAAAGGCCGACCGTTATCGCTCAGAAACAGAATCATCGTATTTTTTTCGACGTTCTGTCTTTTTAGTTCATGCAGCACCAATCCGATATAGCGATCTAGACGAGCAATCTCATCGTAATACATAACTAGATCTTTGCGAGTTTCGGGGACATCGGGTAGATAACTTGGAACAAAAGCGTTCTCAGGCCGGTGCGGCGGATCAAAGGTATTCGGTTCATAATCGCGGTGTGGATCAGCAGAGGCTAACCACATAAAGAAAGGCTTATCTTTAGGTCGCGATTTCAACAGAGGGAGCCAGTTTTCGCAGCCACTGCCATCCCCCTTTCCTCGGATTTTTCCTTTCCCATCTTTAGAAAGTTGAAAGGCACTATTGCCCATTTCGTAGAGAACATCAAAACGATTCTTCACCGCATTACCCAGATGCCATTTTCCGGCCTGGCCTGTCCAATAACCTTTAGCTTTCAATTGTTCAACAAAGGTAATTTGATCCTTGGGTAGCGGCCAGTGAAGCTGTTCGGCACCAGTATTATGAGGATAGCGACCGGTAATCATCGTCGAGCGGGATGGGCTGCACGAAGAGCAAGTTAAAAACGCATGATCAAAGCGCATCCCCTCATCAGCTAATCTTTGCAGATTGGGGGTATGGACATGTTTGCCACCAAAAGGAGTGCAATCGTCAAATCCGAGGTCATCGGCAATAATCAGCACCAGATTCGGTTGCTCCGGCTCTGCACGCGATTCTTCTGCCCCAAGCGGAAAAGGAAAACAGAATATGGTCAGCGCAAATATAATAAGGACAGGAATTTTGCCTTGTCGTCTAAAATTAATCATCATCTTCATCTCTTATCTATTCGGGGGACTATGTATTTCATCACAAATCGATATTTTTATTTTTAGGTATTCATCTTGTTAGACTTAGGTGATTTTCACCACATTTATCTCTTGGTTGTTATGTGCGTGAGCATATAAGATGGGCGAGCATACAAGATGGGCCAGCACATAAAGTATGGGCAAACTAAGAATTACTTTTTATTTTTTTTCTTCTTATCTTTGATCACGGGGGAAGGTCGTTTACCATTTCCATTGATCTTCTGCAAGGAATCTCCCAGATCTTCGCGCATCTTATCTGCCAATTTCTGAATCTGGGCCACGATTTCGGGATGTTCTTTACTCACCTCTTTCGTTTCGCCAATGTCTTCTTCGAGATTATACAAGGATAGTGCGATCTTCTCTGGAATGAAGATCATCCCCGATTTTGGCATTTTTTTACCAGATTTGCCATCCCCCTTCCCTTCCGAAAATTTAGCGACATGATTATAAGTATGCGGGAAATGCAGTTTCCATTTTCCCATCCGCACTGCTTGTAGCTCATTATTCCAATAGAAAAACAGAGCTTCGTGCGGAGATTTCGCGGGAATTTTAGCATCGATAGACTCTTTCATAATCGGCAAAATCGATTTGCCATCGATCGGCAACTTCGGAAGTTCCGCCCCGGTAATTTCTGCGAAAGTCGGCAATAAATCGATCGTCATAACCGGCTCCTTTGAAATTTTCCCCTCCGGAATCACTCCTGGCCAGCGCATAAGACAAGGAACTCGAATTCCCCCTTCGAAGGTAGTGGCCTTTCCTTCACGAAGAGGGCCGGGATAACCGCCATTTTTGCCCTGGATGAGCCAAGGACCATTATCCGATGTAAATATTACCAGTGTTTTCTTGTCGAGATTATCTTTTTTTAGTTGAGCAAGGATTTTTCCGACCCCTGCATCGATCTCTTCAATAACATCGCCATAAAGACCTGCCATCGATTTATCACGAAATGCCGTTGAAGCATGGATAGGAACATGAGGCATCGCATGAGCTAGATAAATGAAAAATGGTTGATCGTGGTGTTTTTGAATAAATGTCAATGCCCGCTGTGTATATTCCGAGGTAAGCAGATCCTGATCGGGATTATAACGCATAACTTTTTCATTTTCGTATAAAGGAAGATCCGGAAAATTTCTGCCATTCCCGGGAATCATATCATTTGAATAAGGAAGACCATAATATTCATCGAACCCGTGCCGTGTTGGCAGAAATTCGGGCAATGATCCCAAGTGCCATTTTCCGATGATCATCGTATGATACCCTTTGCTTTTCAACATTTTAGGAATTAATGTTTCCTTGCTGGATATCCCGTGTCTGGCATTTGGCCCCAATGCCCCCAATATTCCTAACCGATTCGGATAACAGCTGCTGAGCAAAGCGGTCCGTGAAGCGGAACAGACCGGTTGTGCCACATAAAAATCGGTGAATCGTACCCCTTCTTTACCTAACTGATTGATATTCGGAGTTCGAATTTTAGGATTTCCATAATTCTGCAAATCCCCATAACCCATATCATCACAATTAATAAGAATAATATTCGGTAAATCAGAACCCGAATTGTTTTGCTTGTTTTTTTCTTGATCCAATCCCCCCAGCGGAGTTATCAACGGAGCGACGTTAGCATGTGGAAAGCCACTCAAGGCACTAAAAGTTGAATTATCGAGCGCAAAGACGAATGAGTGAGTACATCCGGCCCAAATAAAAATCACAGCAAACCAGAGACTGAAACGCCGGATAGACGGAGAATTGAATTGAGCGCAGCTCGGTTCACGGTAATCGAGCTGCATTTGATCAAATTTCTCTACACGATTATTAGAGGAAGAATGTCTGAGTAGGGAAAGGTAAATGAGTGGTGAACTCCATATCAACTTCATAAATCACCCTTGAATAAAGTAATTGAATAAAAAAATCATTCATTTTAAGAAAATTATCGGGGATCGAACTTACAAGTTCATCCTTTAAATATGGAATATGACGAAAAAGCGAAGATAATAATCATTATTTTATCGAATTACAAACTATTTCTAAAGTAATTGGTATCTTTAGTATTGTAGTTTGAGGATGAATTCAGGTATTATATTTATAGTAGATGACTCATGCGTTTTGAATAGTTGAGGGTGGTTATGGTTGAATGAATTCATGAGTTGAAAATTTAAGTAAAAAAATTAAGTAGAAAAATGGAATAACTTCTATCAACTAACTTTGATGCGCGATTTTTGAGGAATTGTCATGAAGTTTTTTTCTTGGTTGCTAAATGAAATCACTAATTGCGTATTGGCCTTGGCCTTCACCATCCTATTTACCAATTCCGTAAAATCTTCTTCCGATAAATCTACAAACTCACCAAATACTCCGATTGATACAAACAAGAATCAGCAAAAACAGATTACAGAACGGAACCCTCAAAAAGCGGGTAGCGTCCAGGGTAGCATCCAATCCAAACTATCAATCAATCAAATGGTAGAATCTTCTGTTCTCAAACTTGGCAGTTCTTCCTATCGACAACGGCAAAAGGCAACAATCGATTTGATTCGAATTGGTGAACCCGCTTTGATGTATTTGAACAAACTTTCTTCGATGGGTAACCCAGAAATAAGCCGAAGATGTGATAGGATTATTCAAATTATAGAAGCCGATTTACTCAATCAGTCTCTATTGCATTCACCACCGTTACGATTGGTTTTGTATAAAGATCCTCTTACAGTTGCAATAACTCGAATTAATCGGCTCACCGGACTAGAGTTTTATCTTGATCTGAAACAAGTGAAAAATCCACATCGTTTGATTACCTTGGATACTGGTACTATGCCCTTTTGGCAAGCGATTGATCGATTTTTGGACGAAGCTGGGCTGTGTGACGAAGCCAGTGTTTCAAAATCCTCTTTCTCTATCACCAAGAGTGAACAAAATCCCTATAATGAAAATGGGATGCCAGTTGCCCAAGGAATTGTAAGAAGGGGACCAATATCATCTCGATCTAAGTTGGCAGATGACAATTCTGCTCTTCATTTTCTCAAGAAAATTGTACTGGTGGATGGAAAAGTAAATTTACCCCGAGATAATTCATCACAGGTTTCGATTCAAGTACTTCCTAGTCAACGATACAATTATGGAATTGTGAGAGGATCTAATCAGATTTACATCCCCTTGCGTATCCATTGGATCAATAATACCAATTGGATCTCTTACGAAGGAATTGAAATATCCAAAGCGATTGATGATGAAAATCGAAATCTTACTCAATTATTCCCTCATTCTAACATTCACAACAATTTAGAAGGAATCCCTTTTGCGCAATTACCTTGGCAAAATGGTGGGGGTTTACAAGTTCTGGCAGATGAAGATAATGATAATTCGAAGTATTTAGCAATCATTTCCAGTGGGCTCGATCCACGAAATAATACACTCTGTCTACAATTCCGTGGGGCACCACCTAAACATCTTAAGGAAATAAGAGGGCATATCTGGGCAAAAATGGATACCCCTCTATGCCCTCTTATTACGGTTAGAGATTTAACCAAGCTCCGTCCTAATCAAACGTTTCATACCAAATAAATCAAATTGACCGTTAACTCGTTTAAACTGAGTGAAGCTAATAGGGGTCAAATTGAATTCACCCTTGAATGGAAAGACGCGAAGAATTCGGGGATTGACCAAGACCCTGCTGAAGACCCTACAGCAGATCTAACTTTGTTTACCAAGCGGATTATACTAGAAGATTTGGGTGGGAATAAATTATACCGTGTCGAAACCGAAATCAATTCCGATTCAAATCAATTTCCGCATCTGATACAAAACATTAAGATTTCTTTTCGGCGTTCCTCGGAATCGAATGGAATATTATGTCTAACGATCAAAGGGAAACGAAAAGAATTCATCAAAGTGCCTTTCTGTTTGAAAAATGTACCAATCCCCAATTAATTATCGGTAATTTTTACAAAATTATGATTGACATTTTAAATTGGATTGGTTACAGTGAAGTTTGGCCTCTTCTCTGTTCCGGCCCCGTCGAATCAAAATTCTGAGATTAGAAGTTGATCGACGGGGTATTTATATTCTATTTATGAAATAATGCTTTCATCAACTCTAACAATTAACTCTAATTAAAGACAGTAGAATGTCACTAAATTATCAGATTTTCCATTCGAAATATTTTCGATAATTTGAAAAGCAGTATCTACCCCCTTTTTATTGCCTTTATTCAAGGAGCTATTCTGTTATATTCAAACAAATGTTTCGAAGTAATCCTATGTATGCAAATTGGGAGTAGACAAATATTAGAAATTCTCCATTCCAGTGTAACCAAAGAAGATCGAATTTGGATCGTATATTTAAGAATGAGCATAATTCGAAAATCAAATCATTTCAGCATAAAAATGAATTCTTTTCAATAATCAGGCAAATATCGAATGAATTTAATTCATTTCAGATCAAAATTGATATCAAAATGATTTAAGAGAATGATAATTTGTGTTTTTTTTGCCACAGCTTAAAAAAATGAACTATATTCGCAATAAGCGAAACTAGCTTCGAAAAGTGCATAATTAACGGATAAGGTTAAGATCTGTAAGCCCGAATGAATTCGAAGCGATAGAGGAAACTCTAATCCGATATAACCTATGGAATGAAGTAGACGGGATGAATACTCGATTAGTAAATAGCGAACCATTGCCCGGATATCGCCTGATCGAACGAATCGGGAGAGGGGGGTATGGAGAGGTATGGAAGGCAGAAGCTCCTGGCGGAATCCTGAAAGCGGTAAAGATGGTGTATGGCGATTTAGAAGAATCGACCAGTAAAGAACCAGCAGAACAGGAATTAAAATCACTTCATCGAGTGAAAGGGATACGCCATCCTTACATTTTATCGTTAGAACGATTTGATATAGTCGAAGGCCAATTGCTGATCGTGATGGAATTGGCAGATCGCAATCTCTGGGATCGATATGTCGAATGCCGTGAACAAAACTTGCGCGGAATTCCGCGTGACGAGTTATTGCGATATATGGAAGAAGCAGCGGAAGCCCTGGATTTGATGAATATCCAGCACCAGATTCAGCATCTCGATATAAAGCCACAAAATTTATTTTTGGTTCACAATCATATTAAAGTAGCCGATTTTGGCTTAGCTAAAGACTTTGAGGGTCGGCGTGCAACCATGACAGGGGGAGTAACTCCCGTTTATGCAGCTCCGGAAACTTTTGAAGGTTGGATAAGCCGATATTCGGATCAGTATAGTTTAGCAATCGTTTTTCAGGAACTATTGACCGGTATTCGACCCTATTCTGGGGTCTCGAGTAGACAATTATTGTTACAGCATATTTCTGGTGCGCCTGATGTTTCGTCATTACCAAAATCAGATCAGATGATTATCCGCCGAGCAATGTCCAAAAATCCAGAAGAGCGATTCGCTTCTTGCATGGAATTGGTTAAAGCATTACAAAAAATGGGAGAGGTTACCCCGATTCACGGTTTGGAAGGTTCCACGCCAACACCACTCCCAGGAGAGGGATCGCAAATAACCCCATCCAAGCCGTTGAGCAGCGGTCGGGCACAGGAATGGTCAGAAGCAGAGCAAGGAATAAAACCAGATCAACAATCGTCGAAAAATCGGAAACCCTCATCTGCTGATTTAGCAAAACCGCCTGCCAGTGGTTCAGGTAGAAGTTTAATAACCCCGATTCACCAGCAAGCCCCTTTGCCATCGAGAAATCGGAGCGAGCTGTCCAATCGCTTAAAAGTGCCTCAGACTCAATTTCGATCGATGATGACCGACACATATACTTCAGCAAAAATGTGTGCATTGGCCCCAGAAAGGACTGGGCAAGGGGTACTGTTTCCTGCTTTGATCGTTGGATTGGGTAAGATCGGTATTTCTGTGGTGCAACGATTGAAACAGTTGATAGCAATTCACCACGATCATTCCACTAAAATGCCACATCTCGCCTGGTTATTACTCGATACCGATGGGCAAACGCTCGAAGGATTGCAGGATACCTCTCGGGGCGAATCGACTTTCACAGCCGATGAAATATTTAATGCCCCCTTGCAACGCCCTAGTCATTATTTGCAGAAAGAGAATGAATTAAATCTGGATCGCTGGTTAGGCAATCATCTTTTATATCGTATTCCTCGTTCACCAAGCAGTATGGGCTTGCGCGCCTTGGGTCGACTTGCCTTTCTGGATCATGCGAGGGAACTTAGCAAACGGATTCGTCAAAAACTGGAGTTGTTTGCGGACGGTAGCGCCATAGAGGAAGCAGAACAAGCAACGGGATTAAAGCTGAGAAATAATCGACCGCAAATTTATGTGGTAAGTTCCACCTGTGGAGGATCCGGCAGCGGCATGTTAATCGACCTGGTCTATCTTTTACGCCGCCAGTTACGAGAAATGGGCTATTCCACCTCTCAGGTACATGGAACTCTATTATTACCTTATATCGATCGGCAAAAGAAGAATAGTCAGGCAGTAGCCAACACCTTTGCGACACTCAGAGAATTAGACTATTTTAGCCAACCCGATCGCGGCTATGAACTTCCTTTGCAACGGCAAATAGGGAATTATGTCGATGTCGGTGCCCCGTTTCGTTCCTGTGCTGTTTTGCATCTACCCAAAAATTCGGAAGGCAAAGACATGCTGCAAACGATCGATTTGAGTGCAGGCCGATTGTATCACGAATTATTTACCCAAATCGGTCCTGTGTCAGCAGAGGCCCGTTTGACCTACGAACAAAATAATCCGCGTTCGGGATTTAATTGCCAGAGTTTTGGTCTCTATCGGATGTGTTGGCCGCGCGAGCAGATTCTTTTTATAGCTTCGTGGCGCTTTTCTTTGAGATTGGTAGACCGTTGGCGCGGCAAGATGGAGTTTGCCTTGCACCAGGAAGAGATCGATTCCTGGGTTGATGAACAATGGTTAAAATCCGATTTCTATCTTTCAGCAATCCGTAGACAACTCGATGAAAAATTACGCGATTATCTGGAAATGGATATCACTTCTAAGATAAATAGTATGACGAACCCCATAAGCTCCTTAGCAAGTTCTCAAACGAATACCGATATGAAGATCGTCATTGATGTTCTGGGCGAAATCGTGCGCTTATTTGGCAAATCAGGGAAAGATGAGGATTTGCATCCTGGCGAGATTGCCGATTTTCTGGTAACTAGTAGCAAAAAAATAGTACAAGAGAAAACCGAACTCTTGCGTGAAATCGCCTTCCATTTCGTGGAAAAACCGGGATTTCGTTTGTCAGGATCTGAAGAAGCCGTTCGACAGATCCAGAAAAAGATCAATGAAATCGAACGAGATCTGGAAAATAATACACAGCAAGCGAATCAGGCAAGCGAAGAAGCTTACCAACAATTATTGAGTGCGATTGCTTTGGTCAATAAATGCAAGAGTAATAAATTGGGGGCCGCTTTCCAGCAATTGATCGAGATGATCCAGATTTATTCGCAAAATCGTGTTCAACAGTTTATCCTCAAAGAATTGTTGGGGATCTATCGTTGCTGGTCAAATCTTCTACCTGAATTATTACGTGATATCTCTCACAATCGGAATCAAATTGGCGAGGCCCGCCAGCGGGTAGTGCAATACTATCAATCGATCCCAACTCCAAATACCTTTTTTGATCATCCCATCCTGCCGCAGGGATGTAACACCCTCTTCGAAGCAATCGATCAATTTATCCAAACGTTATCTGAAGAGGTTATTTGTGAATGGGAAACTGAATTTCAAGATGAGTGGTGGAGACTTTGCCGAGGATTTTTGCATACCTTTACCCATCTGAATGAATCGATGCCGAGATTTTTGCCATTGTTGCAAAAAAAAGTCCGAGACTTTCTCGATGAACGATTACAAAATGCGACTCCGGCAGAAATATTTTTCCTGCACCGCCAAGATTTGCAAAAAGCTTCGCGCGAAATTCATCGGGCCTTTGATGAATCCGCTCCAGAATTGGTTGATCCTCGATCCAAACGTTCCGCAGAGGTTCTTGTGCTGGCAACCCCTTTTAATCCTTCAGGGGATCAATTTCGACAATTAACCCGCGATTTATTAGCGGATACCGATTTGATTGTGGCCTCTTCCGATCGTGATATTGTATTCTACCGCGAAATCCGTTCGCTGGGGATTAACGATTTGCCCCAAGTGAATTCCCTTGCAAGGGAAATCGTGGATGATTGGATGAAAGAACATCAACTTACCCCCCATGCTCGCGAAGATATTTCTTGGTAATTGATTGCCTAACTTGCCAGCAATATCGCCTATATTTTTAGAATTCATTCCCAAACAGCAATAAATTTTAGCCCAGATTGAAAAATTAAATCAGGGCAATAAAAGCACTGAAGCCTTAAAAATTAAATCAACTAAACCTTGATTCAGGTCGAGGCGCTATCGATTATTCAAAAGCATATCCGCTACAACTGTTAATTTGCGAATAAAAATTGCTATAATAATTATTGTTCTCTTCAATTCAATTATTACGATTTGCGAAATCAAATAATTCGTTCTACAGTTAAAAAGGTGATTCCATTGTAAAGAAAAAGCATGGATAATTTAGGATATTGTTTGATTTTGAGGTTAACATGGGATTGAAGACCCAAGCTCCAATAGAACTACCCCCTGGCTATCAGCTTGTAAGTCGACTGGGTTCGGGCGGATTTGGAGAAGTATGGAAAGTACAAGCTCCGGGCGGATTATTTAAAGCTGCCAAGATCATTAAAGGAAACTTGAACGGCAAAGAAGGCGAAAACATAGCCGCCGATCAGGAATTGCGCGCACTTCAACGGATTCAGAGCATTCGCCACCCCTATCTATTATCTCTGGAACGATACGATATTATCGATGGTCGACTAATTATTATCATGGAATTAGCAGATGGGAATTTATGGGATCGATTCCATGAATGCCGAGATCGTCAACTACCCGGAATCCCACGCGATGAATTACTTTGCTATTTCAGTGAATCCGCTGAAGTTCTTGATTTAATCAATGGACAATATGATTTGCAACATCTCGATATTAAACCACAAAACCTATTTCTAGTCCACCGCCATATGAAAGTTGGAGATTTTGGATTAGTTAAAGATTTGGAAGGGATGCGCACGCATGTTACGGGAGGGGTGACACCTGTTTATGCTGCTCCAGAAACATTTGATGGTATCATTACTCGCTATTGTGATCAATATAGCTTAGCTATTGTCTACCAGGAATTGTTAACAGGTGTTCGGCCATTTAACGGCACGAATATCAAACAACTATTATTGCAACATATGCAAAGTAGTCCTAATTTGGATTCCCTCCCCGCTTCTGAGCGGCCGATTATCAAACGAGCGCTCGCTAAAAAGCCCGAAGATCGATTTCCAAATTGCACCGAATTTGTCCAGGCTCTTTATCAGGCAGTCTCCTCACCAGGATTAGGGAGATCTCGCTCGATATCCATCCCTAAGCAATCCGATAGTGTCAGCGAGACACATCTCACCAATAAACGTACTAATTGCTCTCCATCTCCGATCGGTTCTACGAGTGGATCGACAAATTCCAAAACGAGTTCCAGCGGGCGGATTCCCGTACTGGATGGAAATACTCCGCGCTCCGCAGCATCTAGTGGCAAAATCCCGATCCCAACCAGCAATTCTTTAAATAATAGCTCTGGCTTTATCAATGCAGGGGATCGACTCCATCAAGAGGTTCAGATAGCTCCGCCAGAATTGGCAGGGGATGGCCTCTTAACACCAACTATCGTAATCGGTTTGGGAGGACTTGCGGGGGAAATATTGTATCTTTTACGAAAAAAATTGATCGATCGTTACGGTTCTTTAGAAAAATTACCTCATCTCAAATTTACGTTGATTGATAGCGATACCGAAATTACCAATCGATTCCAGGCCGAAAAAAGTTCTGCCACTTTTAGCAGTAACGAAATGGTATTGACGCCTCTGAACCGGCCAGCCTATTACTATAAACCACGACGCAATGGTAGAACGATTATCGAAAACTGGTTCGACCCGCAACGGTTTCAGAATTTCGGGCTTGGTACAGGTAGTCAGGGGATTCGTGCGCTAGGTCGCTTAAGCTTTTGCGATCACTACCGGTTGATTTCGACCAAACTACAAGACGATTTACAAACTTGCCTACTACCCGATTCCCTTTCGTTTAGTGATGTGACCACCGGTTTGGGAATCCGATCCAATCGGCCTCGAATTTATATCGTGTCCAGTCTGATGGGGGGTACCGGATCCGGTATGCTCATCGATACTGCCTATACCATACGTCACAAGCTGCGGCGAATGGGCTACGAGAATATCATTGTTTCGGGATTGTTTCTGGTTCCTGGAGCAGAGGGGCAATTCAATCAAAATTCTCAAGGGATCATCAATACCTACGCTGCGTTGCGTGAACTGCGCCATTTCAGCGATCCCAATCGCCTTTTTCAAGCAGATTATGTCGAACGAGATGGAATTTTGCAAGATGACCAAGCCCCTTTCCAAAACTGTTTCTTAATTCCGTACCCCTCACCTCAAGCGCAGGATAAGTCTCCTGGTCATCCTGCAAATCTAGTAGCTAATACTGGCAAACCGTTGATCGGAACACCGCAAACAGCCCCTTCGGGAAATTCAACTGAATCGATACGAACTCTACATTCAGGAGCAGATTTCCTTTTCCGCGAACTATTCACCCCCCTCGGGAAAATCGCCCAAGCGATTCGCGAAAAATCGGTTTCAAGTTCTTCTTCGCTCGATACACCTAATTCCTATACGAAAAGTCCGAATTCTCCCCAAGAATATTCACCCGTATCCGCATGGAATGATTTGGGACTGTATCCTCATCTTCATGCTTTTGCTACGGCAGCATACTATTGGCCAAAAGATAGGATCCGGAATCAATTACGCGATTGGCTTGCCCTATCTACTTTGCATCGTTGGTTAGAATACGATTCCCTTACTCAAGCAGAATTACAAAAATATCTATCGCAACAACTTCAGGATTTGGGTGCCTCTCCGGAGATTATTATTCAATCTCTTCAAAAGAGCATCGAGATTTCTGCTAATTTGCAACCAGAAGTTTACTTTGATTCTCTGGTGGAACCGTTTGTGGGACGGGGATGGTTCTCCCGTTCACCTGACCGCCAGCAAATTTCTGCTGTATTTTCCCGGATAGTTGAACTGGTTGGGGTTCCAGCCGGTTTGGGTTACCAAGCTACCGAAGGGATTTGGGAGCAGAGTTTCAAAAAAGAAGGAAATCAGATTGCCAAAAAATTGATTGAAAATTTGATGATTCATTGCAAACAGCTCTTGGAACACCCCGATTATCGTATCCGAGGTTCGGAACAAGCTCTTTCGTTTTTTGAACAAACGATTCTCCAGGTTATCGAACAGTACGAAGTGCTCTTCAAAGATTTTGATCAACGAGCTGCCGAAGCTTACAATCAAATTGATACGTATTTGAATAACCCAACGATTAAACGTTGTACTACTGCTGAATTAATTGAAAGTCTGAAACGCTATCCGAAATGCCGTTATCAAAATCTCGTGTTACGGCAATTGCATCGCATTTATCGGCATCTATACGATTCTCTAGGCCAATCGGGACAAGAAATTGCCTTCTGCCGCAAACGGATGGAAGATCTAATTAAACAGATGGATACGATAAGTGATCCCCCTGCTTCTTCTATCGATCAACCGATTCTTTCTCAAGGCTTCCAATCGATTGAAGAGATTATCGATGATTATCAGAAAATGATTACCAATGATGATTTTCGAGTACTGGATCGGCAAATTCAGATGATTATCAAACAAGATTATCAAAGTTTACTGGATATTTCCTTGACGTCCGTTAATCTGATCGATTCGCTGGGAACACCGCTCTTGCAAGAATGCGACCGCTTTCTGCAAAATCGCTTTCAATCCCCCGATATCACTTCGATGTTTCTGGAAAAAATCAGTAGAACAACCAACCGCGAAGCATTTTTCCGTGAACTCCTCCAACAATCTAGACCAAAACTAGTTGGTGGCAAATGGAACGAATTTTCTGAAACACTCTTTTTTGGTGTGCCGGAAAGTCCGGTTCAGGAAATATTGCAAAATTACCTCAAATCGGAGCTGAAGATTCCTGCAGATTATATCCCTTTCCAACAAATCGATGAAATCGTTGTTCAACGAGAATGGAATCAATTGAATTGGATCGATCTTCCTCAGCTTGGACATTCGATTGAAAGTCTTTACAAACAGCTCGCAGATCATACGGTACATTCCCCTCATGCCCGGACCGATATAACTCACTGGGAAGATTTTCCAAATCAAAATTAAAGACTTCAGAACGATCGAAGCTTTCCTAACTCTGCTTCGGTTCTTTTGTTCTTAGATTGTGTTGCGTTGACCTCCCGGAACCGTTTCAAGCAAAAAATTCCTCTGAATCTAGTCAAATCGAGGGAATTTTTTGCTTTTCTATTCCAATATCGCTCAGTCTATTCCTGTTTCGCACACTTCGATGCAGGAATATAGTGAAAAGAACACTTCATCTTCTCGTTATTGAATTTTTTCTCTCGACATTCCTTTGTTCTGCCGATTTGGCATATTCTTTGCGTGATTATCTTTAATAAATGAGTACAAAGATCAAGGACATAGTAACGGTATAACATCGATTGAAGTGTATCAACAAAATACATGGAGTAGAAGCGAAGAGAGCAATAATCAGCTCCGCTTTTAGGAGGGAATGACCAATGAAATTCAGTATTCTTGTCCCATTAGATGGGTCGACATATGCCGAGCATGCCTTACCCTCGGCATTGAGTATCGCGGAGTGTTTCGGTACTTCGATCCATCTGGTTCATGTCCGCACCCCATCTGCGAATACAGTTCACGACCCGAAAATCATTTATCCTTCGATAACAG
>JAKBAI010000380.1 GCA_021809185.1 Planctomycetota bacterium | reverse complement strand
TTTATCAATGCGGAAGCTTGTTGTAGTAGTGAAGATTTTACGAAAGGTTTCGCCCGGCTTGCAAAAAAAATGTTTCCCCGATCCAAGCTGACCCCCTTGTCCCCAGATCACCCTATCTGGACGGCAAACGCCCTCATCAAACCATCGGAATTTCCTGGATTGATGGGGATTGAACGAGGCTGTCGGACTGTTTTGGTCTTCAGCCCGATCCCATTAGCCGGTTTTTGGGAAGAGAACCGATTCCAGCCAGAATTTGGACGGCCTGCGGTCAATCGTGGGCAAAAAGCTTTCCGTTTGGCTAGTAATATTATTGCCTACGCAACGAATCTAGAATTACCAAAACCGCGGTTGACAAAAACCAAACTCAGTAGCGATACCCAGGACGGAAATTTACCTCGATCGGTCTTGCGCATCGCTCAAATCAAAACTTATGGAACGGAACGACTTGCCACTGCGGCCATTCATCAGCTCGCTGAACATTTACGCGAAAAATACCGCTTGGATATTGCTTTAGATCTCAGTGCGGTCGATATTGGTAATCGCAATTTAACCAATTTCAAAATGTTGTATATGCACGGGAATAAATCGTTTCAGGTCGATGACGAAGATCTAGCAAATTTACGATTTTCTTTACAAACAGGGAGTGTTTTGTTAGCCGATGCGTGCTGCGGCAAAAAAGAGTTTGACGATTCCTTTCGCCAGTTTATACAAAAATTATTTCCAAAAGATAAGTTTCCCAAAGCGCAGCTCGAACGTATACCTATTGACGATTATCTTTTGAGCGACAAGCTGAACGGCCAAGCTATCCAGAGAGTGAAATGCCGCACAGAAAATGTCGAAAACGGTAAACCCCCTGAAGAGATTGCTCCTTATCTGGAAGGAATTCGAATTAACGATCGCTGGGTCGTTATTTATAGCCGATACGATCTGGGCTGCTCGATCGAAAGAAGTAAATCGATTGCCTGTAAAGGATATCAGTATGAAGATGCGTTGCGAATTGCCAGCGCTGCGGTGCTCTATTCCCTAAAGCGTTAGAGAGAAAATGAAACGAAGAAGAAAATAGTGAACGATGATTCCAAAGTGATGGAATGAGATGAGAACTGGCGAACAGAATTATCACCGCAAAAAGGGATAGATTGTCGAATTTACTTTTAAGAGAACCGATCCCATGAAACGAGTGAAAGTTGCTGTAAAAGAATTAGAATTGCTCCAGGATATTATCGCCCGTCAGGATAAGTTTCGCGCTCAAACCAAACAATGGGCGGTTACTCTCGTGGCAGCAGTGGTGACCGCTTTTTTCACCAATCAAGTTCAGCTGAATCCTCTGGTTTTATGGTTCTTGGTGGTCATCACCTGTTTTCTGTTTTTATTCGTGGAAGCGATTTTTGGCTATCGTGAAGGGTTGGCAGAAGATCGTACTCGTGTTGTAGAATCGGCTTTACAAGAGGTCGATGCCCCCACCTATGATGGGCCGCGAATTTGCGATGCCATGCAGGGAAGAATTACCCGATCACGTATGATCGATGCCATACGGCATCCGCGCTGTTGGGGATTCTATCTCATTTTAGCCTTCTTGGGCGGCTTACCTGAACTCTTTCACCTTCTTGCACAATAATGATGAGCGCTGATCAGCAATTATTCTCTTGGAGTCAATATTTATTGCTAACGATTTTCTTGACTGTATTACGGCAACAATCATTATTCGCTATACACCTCTCTTTGATATAAATAGTCACAAGATTCCCGAAAACATCCTTTGGCAAAACGTACGTAACGATTTTTACTCGCTATCTTGGTAAATCTAGACTCTGTAATCAATGCGATACCCTTCTGGGTTTTTAGCTCGGAAAACGATTTGAATTGTGATCCAACGATGGGTCTTTGGGAATAGACAACTCAAAAAGAGAAGTTTTCCAACAGAATCAAATAGAAGATACCTCTAGTTTACTGATCGTTGAGTTGACGGAAAGTTCCTGATCGCGACGCGGGAAATCTAAAATGAAGCTCTACTCATCTTGATTCTACCTCAGAACGGTACCATTTAATGAGCAATATTCTCTAAATATTAACAAATCACGTGACTATCCTTCACATTAAAAATTGCAGGAAAGATAAATGGATTATTAAAATTTATTTGGATCGCAAGCAAAAATTAGTGAATTTTTTTTGTATTTGGCGAAACTGTTTCAACTGCAAGCGGTTAAAAGAGTTGGAAAGAGTTCGAATGAGATTAAATTCACAATTATAGGATTGATGAAATCTAAGTTAAGAATCTCAGAGAAGATGAGATTGGAGAAACCGATGAAGTGGTTGAAACCTGCTGCTGTATTGATCATTTTAGTTCTATCGGGGCAAGTCGATGCAGCGGAGAAACCCAACATTGTGTATTTGCTAGCAGATGATCTCGGTTGGGGAGACTTGAGTGTGAATGGCGGGAGTAATCCGACTCCGCATATCGATCAACTTTTTAAAGAAGGGGTCCGCTGTGACAATTTCATGGGGTGGTGCGTTTGCTCGCCAACTCGAGCAATGCTGATGACCGGGCGACATCCCTATCGTGTTGGTACGGGACCAGAAACGGGAGGCGAACTATCAAAAGAGGAGACGACCATCGCTAGTGCATTCAAAGCAAACGGCTATCGCACCGGTATTTTCGGCAAATGGCACAACGGCCTAGACCCAGATACTCCCGAATATCGCAAAGCGTTCGCCGAAGCTCATAAAGAGAATACAAATCGGACGGTAATTGGTGGCTTGGGGGTCAATCTGGACCGCCTACTGATCGCGGGGGTCTATTACGGCGGCGGTGCCGATTATTTTACTCGGCGAACGGTCCAAGGTCGCGGGCCTATTAGTTGGTGGCATAACCGCGAGTATCGAGCACAAGATGTCGGTTATACAGAGGATCTGATCACTGAACACGCTCTGAATTTTATTCGCAATAACAAGGATCAGCCCTTCTTTTGCTATGTGCCGTTTCATATCGTTCATGCACCCTTACAAGCCAAAGACTCGGATTCAGAAGGAGTGGACAAAAAAGTAACCGACAAAACCAAGCGCGTTTATACAGCTATGGTACAATCGATGGATAAGAATGTGGCCTCGATCCTCGCTGAGTTAGACAAGCTCGGTTTGCGCGAGAACAC
>JAKBAI010000127.1:10005-15670 GCA_021809185.1 Planctomycetota bacterium | reverse complement strand
CTTGATTTTATCTATACTTGATTTTATCTATACTTGATTTTATCTATACTTGATTTTATCTATACTTGATTTTATCTATACTTGATTTTATCTATACTTATGTATCAAATATTTCGATCATTATTATTTAAAATCTGTTGTTAAACACAGGATTTGTTTTTTGGTGTAAGAAATCTTTTGTCTTAAAATCTTTTGTCTTAAAATGAATTAAGTTTTTGAAATCATTTTTCACTTAGCCTAAAAAGAGGTTCATAAAGAGTAATCTTGAAGCATAGTAAAGCGATGATTTTTTCTGATCCAAACTGTCAGTTAATCGGATTAGAGAGATAAATGGAAATCGCGAGCAATTCAAGAAATCCAGTGAAAGAATACTAAAATAAGAAAGAATACGAGAAACGAAAAATTCAAGAAATCTATCTAGTTAAGAATCGGTCAAGAAAAGGATAAGAAGAATTTAAAACGGATTGTTTCAGAAATCAAAATTCAATGTTTTACCGAATCACCCAATCTCATTTTCGGTGAGAACTATTTCTTTCTGATGTTGATCTTAAATCCAGAATTTGTTTTGAAAAAGTTTAATCCCCCCTCGCCCCTGATAAAAAATAATAACTAGGAAAATAAATAACGGAGAAAATAATTAGGCAAGCCCGATGCCGAATCGAGTCGACTAGTTTGAATGATTCTGGGGAGAGACCATTTAATCATGTCTCGTGGTTTTCACTGAAATTTCGATAAATATCTGGAGATATATAATTAGAAATAAAGACTTAGATATTGCCGTCTTCGATTAAATAGATGGTCGCGCTATTCACTCAAGGATTTAACCCCTTTTGTTTTGCAATTAGTTTGGATCAGATAAGATTCAATAAAATATAATTCAATAAGACAACAGACAAGACAAAAGAGTCACCTAATAATACGAATCATTTATATCTAAATTCGAAATAGATAGGAAAATGGCTACGAGAAATACGGGATATTTGAATCATGATTTCACTTAAAGAAATTGTGGGAAGGGTTCAATCGAAACGGAAAAGATTGTCGAAACAGAGAAATCAAAATTATAAATGGGACCGGAAAAAATCCTGAGGTTCTCCATTTGGTATCACTTAATCGTATTTAACGATCAAAAAGAGTAACGTTTATCAAGCCACTATTTAAGAGATGGAAAAACAATATAAATTATTGCTGAATGATTATTTAGCATTATTTAGCAATGAACTGAGGAATAGATAAAAGATGACGACAACAGAATCCACACTGGTACAAGGAGTACTAGAATTACATCCCAAAGGATACGGTTTTTTGCGTAGTCCCTCGAAACACTACAAATCGCAGCCTACGGATGCCTATGTCCCTTCGGAACTGTTAAAAAAATATAAATTGCGTGAAGGGTTACAAATCGAAGGGGTGGTAGAGCCTCCCAAAAAAGGGAATTCTCCTTATCTCACCTCTGTTGAACAGATTGAAGGGCAAGATGCCGCATCGTTTAGCTTACGCGAGTTCGATGATCTGACTCCGATCGATCCTGTTGAAAAATTGAATCTGGAAACGGGAGCGGAACCATTGACCACGCGCGTGATGGATATCTTTACTCCTATAGGAAAGGGCCAGCGAGGATTGATCGTAGCTCCGCCGAGAGTTGGTAAAACGATCCTTTTGCAACATATTGCTCAAGCCATTACCAAAAATCATCCAGAAGTTCATCTCATCATGCTCTTGATCGACGAACGACCCGAAGAGGTAACCGAGATTCGGCGAACCGTGCGCGGTGAGGTGATCGCATCCTCCTCAGATAGAGATGCGGCAAGCCATACTCGAACGGCAGAATTAGTGATGGAACGCGCTAAACGTCTTGCCGAATGCGGTAAACAATCGTTAGTTTTATTGGATAGTCTCACTCGATTAGCGCGAGCGTATAATAAAACAACGGGTAATAGCCGAAAAACAATGACGGGGGGACTCGATTCCAAAGCACTCGATATACCAAAACGGCTTTTCGGCAGTGCTCGCGCATTTGATGAAGGGGGTTCGCTGACCGTTTTAGGAACAGCCCTGGTTGAGACCGGTTCGCGTATGGACGATGTCATTTTTGAAGAATTCAAAGGAACTGGAAATATGGAATTGATCCTCGATCGCAAATTAGCGGATCGCCGTATTTATCCTGCCATTGACTTGGCCGCATCGGGAACTCGTAAAGAAGAACGGTTGCTCTCAAAAGATCAATTTCCAAAAATTCAGATGCTCCGAAGGCATCTAATGGATATGTCAAATATCCAGAGTATGGAGAAATTATTACAACAAATGAAGAATACTCCATCCAACAATGTTTTTCTGGACAAACTGGCAATTCGGGGATAAGCTGAGGTCAAATCATCTATCAGATTTGACTTCCACCTATTTTTAAACCGTGAATCGCAAATTATCCCAATTCACTCGACTCAGAGAGTCATGTGAATTGGGTCATTCGTCAAGAAAGACGATTGGTCTATTCTAGGTTACCATTTTTCCGATCTCATCGCGAAAGATAAAGACAATTCATCTTACCGTTCAATTCATCTTACCGTTCAATTCATCTTACCGTTCAATATCTCTAAATTAAAATTTTTTACATGTGATCTTTTATATCTATCGTATAAGACTGATGCGCTCAGGAACTGTCTCATATACTCTAAAAGAAGTGGCATTGTTTTTTCATTCAGAGAAACGGTTATAATTCGTGATTAGGTATTTGTTTTCACTTTTTATCAAAGCAGAGAGTGAATTTTTGTGTAAAAATTAGGACAGGCAAAAATACCTGTCCTAATAGAACTCAGATGATTGAAAAGTAATAGGAAAGATTCTAGTTGCAATCAGGTCGAAACGGAACTAACCTTCTAATAGGGGTGCTCTCTTAGTCCCCCAGAGTTAAATATTGAGGGGGACGCCACTCGGGCGATAAATGAAAATGATGATTTAAAAATCGATTATAGGAACGGTCCCAGAACATATCTTGTGGATAGGTTGCGGAAGGGCGTACATTTTTACCATCGAGTACCCCTGCTTTGGTCAAAGATTCCAAGACACATTCCGCACAAATATACGAATCTCGTTCTCCATGAGGAGCACCGACAAAATAGGTTCGAACCGGTCCGCGAGTGCGTAAAACTGTGAGCTGTGCACCCAATCGCAGTAGAGCGTAGCGTTTCCCCTTTTGCTGGTGAGCAAATTCGGTCAATGATTTAGATTGTTCAGGGGTGAGAGGGGTCGCTCTTCTGCGGACCCATATATCCCCTTTCCACGATTGAAATCGGCATTGCAATGGGCAGATTTCCACGTGCATGGTGTCATTAGGACCAGATTCTAACAATTGATATTCCCCATCGGGTTGTTGAATTACTACGGCCACATGATATGGAGGACCAGTAAAAGCCATTCGATAGGTTAGTTTCCAGAAAAAAATATCATCCCGGAAAAAGACCAAATCGCCTGCCTGAGGAACGTAGAGTTTTCTTTCTTCATCATTGGATGGTTTGTTTAAACTGTATTTTTCCTCTCCCAAATATAGCGTCTTTATCTGGTTGCACGGGGTTCCACAAGGTTCTTTCCCAATCATCAATGCTGACAAGACTAACGACGAAACCAATCCCACCATGGTACAAGACTCCGTCTATGTTGTTTGATTATTTTCTTTAACTATATCCGTTTATTGGCCTTGCTTACTTGAGTTAAACCTGGATTTTTTGGTAAAATGAGAATTATTAAAACAATTACATAAAAGAAATAAAATGGGTAATACAATCAATTTTTTCCTGGTGATAATTAGAGCGAATACCCAAAAGTATCCTAATGAATCCATTCCCGTTATCAATCTATTAACGATTACCGCAGCACATAGTTGGCTACTTCGCACTCCGGGTACCGTTCCGATGCGGGTGAGAAGTAAACCTCCTCGAGAATGAATCCATTCTTAAGTAGAACACGAATCGATGCTATGTTACTGGTGGCAACTGTAGCAACCAACGGACGTCTCGTTACTTCCCGTATTAAAAGGTGTAAAGCTTTGCTGGCAATCCCTTTACCCCAATATGCCCTATCGATCCAGTATCCGATATGATCTCGGCCTTCCATTGGGAAACTGGAGATGACACCGATCAGGGATTCTCCGGAGATGATTGCCAGGGACTTAAGATCTGAATCAGCGAGGAGATTAGTCCAATGAGCATAGAATTCTTCTTTAGTTCTTGGATTCGTAACGGCCATTTGGTTCGATTCGGGGTCGAGTTGCATCGTGAAGATACCTGGCAAATCTCGGTGTTCGATCGGGCGAAGTCGGATTTCTCGGATTTCTTCGATGGATGTTCGAGAGTTGTTCTCCGATTTCTGGGCAATGAGATACAGATGGGATTCGGGATACTGGTCGTACTCGAGGTGGCGACAAATGCAGCTCGCGTTTGCAAGAAGCTGCAATATTTTAGGGATGCCCAGAGTAGCATGATACATAGGTGGTCCCATAACCGAGTCCTGCTTTTCTCCTTGCTGATCGGTACCACCCATCGAAAAGAGGATCACTCCATTCGAAGATAGTCCCTGGCATAACTTCATCAAAACAGCTTCTTGGCAGTTTAACGGCACATGCCAAATACTGTCCCATGCCACAATTAAATCATATAATTGTGGCAGTTGCCACGCGCAAATATCGGCATGAACTAGTTGAGCGAACGGATATCGGCGGGCGAAAGTGATCATTGCTGAAGATAAATCTATTCCATCGATCCGGAAGCCGTGTCGCATCAATAACTCAAAACAGCGTCCCGTTCCGCAACCGGCATCCAAGGCCGTCCCTTTGTTCTTCACAAAAGTGATAGCCCGGTTAATTGCAGCGAATCCATAGGATGATCGATCAAGCCAATTCGCGGCGATTTGGTCATAACTAGCAGCAATTTGTTCGGGAGTCATAACGATTTGTCCAGTTCTTCAATTTTTTGTTTGTTCTGGAGGGTTAAAGGCAAAAATGAAACTTAATCAACTTCAAAAAATATGATGCTCTTAGCTTTTGTGATCATTTTATCCTTTTGAGAATCAGATAATATTTTCTAATTTTTTGTGAATTCTGAAAAATAGTTAACTGTTGCCTCAAATTTCAATTATTTGAGCTTTATGTGTCATAAGCCTTGCACTTTAAGTCGATTTTGTGAATCATTTATTATCCTATTCGTTTAGTTGTATACTCTTGTTATGCTAAAGTTTTATCGTTTTGGCCAAAAAAACATCTCAAATTTACTTGTAATTATAAATCAGAAGATAAAAATCAGGAGATTAATTTACTCTTTAACCATAATTAAATACAATAAAATGGGTGATTTAGAAAAACTCGATGAAAGACAGAACTCAATCTTTCCTAGAGATAAAGCGAATGGTTTGAAAGTTGGATCTATCCAAATTCAAGGGTAACTGATTAATTCAAGAGTAACCCTTCAGCGCAGCAGTAAAGCAACGCAGCAGTAAAGCAACGCAGCAGTAAAGCCTATTAAAAATATCCGAAAAAATCCTCGCCAGAGGACTTAGTTGAAATGGATTGACAATAATTTTGAAATGATTTTCAAAAATAATAGAGCAACAAGAATTTACCAATAAGTTTGAATAGAGACCGGATTTGAAAAAAAAGCCTTTCTTATCACCATAA
>JAKBAI010000127.1:0-9995 GCA_021809185.1 Planctomycetota bacterium | reverse complement strand
TGTTGCGTAAATTTTTACATGAACTTTTGCCTGTTTGCGCTTGACACACACTCGATATAACATCCGAATCGATATACGTAGAAATATAAATGGTATAATTTTATGCATTACTTGAATTTACTTCAACTGGGAATCTGGTATCTGTTAATCGGTGTTTTCCCAACCAAAATAACGGATTCATCTTCGGAAACAAAGAGCAGTCCAACTAAGGGTTGGGTAGGGATGAATTTATCGAGTATTTCTTATTATTCTTCGGAAATAGTATTTGTGGATGTCTTCAAACAGTCCCAGGAATGGAAAAGCCAAGCGGAAGGAAAACCGTATGGCGAAGGGGGGCCGATGGAGCTGACCCCTACGGGGTGGGTGAAACAGTTAACTGGCAGGAGCCAGTTTGCGGAATCGCTTATTTTTCATGATCTGGAAGGGCATTACCCCTCTGGAATCTATGTCTGTCTCTATGAAGGAAAAGGGGTAATCGAATTTTCTCAGTCGGCGGAGATTCTCCGAAAAACACCGGGTCGAATTACGGTAAAAGTGGATGCCAAGCGCGGCTCGATCTCATTGCGAATTCGTAAGACCGATCCGAGCAATCCGATTCGCAATATCCGACTTATTCTCCCTGGTTTTGAGCGATCGTATAAGACTCGTCTATATCATCCAGATTTTCTTAAACGATTACAAGGGGTTAAAGTTTTGCGATTTATGGATTGGGGTATGACCAATAATTCCAAAGTCGTCGAATGGAAAGACCGAATTACCCCGGCATATCAAACTCAAGGGAGTGAGCGCGGGGTCGCTTTGGAATATCAGATTATGTTAGCCAATGAACTCGATGCCATTCCCTGGTTCTGCGTTCCGCACAAAGCCAGCGACGAGTACATCCGCGAGTTCGCTAAACTGATCAAAGCCAAGCTGAAACCATCGTTGAAATTTTATCTGGAATATTCCAATGAGACCTGGAATGGCATGTTTGAACAAGCAACGTATTGCCGTGAACAAGGGAAAGAATTGAAGTTGAGTGATAACGATTATGAGGCACAGTTGCGCTATTCTTCCCATCGATCGGTAGAGATATTTCAGTTGATGGAAAAAGAATTGGGCGGTAGAGAGCGAATGATTCGAGTGATTGCCTCCCAATCGGCAAATTCGTGGGCAGGTGGTCAGGAAGTGGAATGGAAAGAAGCTTATAAATCGATCGATGCCGTTGCCATTGCTCCATATTTTGGAAATGCTCTGGGGGATCCAAAAACAGCAGATGAAGTTGCCAAACTGACCGTTGAAGAAATTATTGCTAAATGCGAAGAAAAGATCGTCGAAAATAAAACGAAGATCGAGGAATATATCAACTTAACCAAGAAATATAATCTCGATTTGATAGCCTATGAAGGGGGACAACATCTCACCGGTTACGCAGGGGCAGAAAATAACGATCTACTGACTAAAAAATTCCTCTCGGCGAACAGACATCCTAAAATGAAAGAATTGTATCTTCAAGATCTCCATCAATGGCAAAAATTGGGCGGAGGACTATTTTGTGTCTTTGCTACTATGGGACGCTATTCGAAATGGGGAAGTTGGGGTTTGCTGGAATTTTATGACGATTCTGAAAGGAAATCTCCTAAATATCAAGCGATTCGCGCTTATATTTTAGAAAACCAAAAAAAATAAAATCCATATCATATTCAAAAAGATCGGGAAGCTAGAAATTAAGCTCGATGAACCAGTTTGAATCTGGTTTATACTGGTAATCTGTTTTCCGAATAATATAAAATTTGTGTAAATACATAATTGATATGGAGATATTTTCGTATGAAATTTGCAACTATTCTTTCCCCAGCTGGTCCCCATGCTGCTATTCGCGTTGGCAACGACTATATTGATCTGGTAGCTTCGGATCCTACTTTGCCCACCACGGTTAAAGAATATCTGGAACAACCCGGTGAGCTGTGGCATCGTGCGGAAACCGTGGCTCATCGGCACGATGCGGTTAAAATTTCTGCCGCCCAGGCTCATCTCTTGGCTCCAGTAATCAATCCGCAAAAGATTATCTGCGTCGGTTTGAATTACAAAGACCATGCTGCCGAAAGTAATTTACCCATTCCGCGCGAGCCGGTGTTATTTTCAAAATTTCCCAGCTCACTTTTGGGGCATGGGCAGGCGATCGTGTTGCCTAAGGTTAGTAGCAAAGTCGATTACGAAGCAGAATTAGTGATCGTGGTGGGTAAAAAAGGGAAAAATGTTGCCGCCGAACGCGCCATGGATTACGTAGCCGGATTTATGGTAGGACATGATGTCTCCGCGCGGGATTGGCAGCTCGAAAAAGATGGCAAACAATGGATGGCTGGCAAGACATTTGATACATTTGCCCCTTGTGGTCCGGTTTTAGTCACGAAAGATGAAGTCCCTAATCCCCATGCGTTAGCCATCCGGTTAACACTCAATGGCAAAGTAATGCAAAATAGCAATACCAATCAGATGATCTTTCAGACTCCGGAAATCATTGCCTATATCTCCCAGATCTTTACTCTAGAACCTGGTGATCTCATCTTCACGGGAACCCCCCCGGGAGTCGGCATGGCGCACAAGCCCAACCCTGTTTGGTTGAAAGGGGGCGATGTTGCCGAAGTGGAGATCGAAAAATTGGGTACCCTCTCCAATCCGGTTGTTGCGGAATAGTGGTATCGGTTGGTAGATTTTTGCTCGGTAACTTCCGGTTCTATCCAGGTCTCGATGCCGAGCTTTCTCAGATATCGACTATATATTTCTAATCGGGCTATCCAGATTCAATACGATAATTCGAGCTGATGTTCGAGACGATTTAATCGGTTGCTCTCTCTAGGCGATTCTAACCCAACTTATATCATTAATTCATTGTCGGTGCTCGATATTTCTCTGGCATGGAACCCAGTGGGTTTGCTTAGTCATTCGTTGTTTTGCTTCTATTTTCGGGAGCTAGTCCCTCTTGAAAATAAGTAACAAGGAGTACAGCAAAACCACAGGCGACATGTGCGTAAAGAGTAAACGAGCCTGTTCAAACCTAGTCTTTCATTGTTCGAAGGAGTTTTGCAAATGTTTCGTGGTCTGATTCTGGGAAGTTTATTGTTGGCAATGACCGGTCTTGCCCAATTACAAGCTGCTGAACAGCAGATTGTGCATATGGTTTACTTTAAATTAAAGGATGCTTCTGCTGAAAATAAAAAGAAACTGATCGATTCATGTAAGAAATATTTGAAAAAACATGATGGCATCGTTTATTTTTCTGCTGGTGCTCGTGCTGAAGATATCAAAGAAACCGTAAGCATTCAAGATTGGGATGTCGGTTTACATCTGGTGTTTAAGGACAAAGCAAGCCATGGAAAATATCTGGTTGCTCCTACTCATTTGAAGTTTATTGATGAAAATAAAGCAAATTGGGAAAAAGTCCGCGTTTTCGATTCCAAAGTCGATGCCGATTAATTGATCTTTTTAATGGTTCATTCTGCATCTAATCTTGAGAGCAATTGCTTTTCGTTCTGCCTAATCAATTGCTCTCAAATCAATTACTCTCGAATTTATTACGATCACCGCTAAGTCGATAAAATATTTTTTATTAGATGCACTTCATTTCTCGATTTACGTTCGTTTTCATTTGCTAAACTCAATCTTGAAAAATCGATTTGGTTATGAAATTCGTTTTAATTCTGATTTTATTATTTGTGGTATTTAACTACTTTGCTTATTCAATCTAACTTTCCATTATTTTCTGGATTCTGTGTGAGCGATGGGAGTAGTTTTTAATCAATTTGATCTTACCCATTCAATTCATCTTTTCAAAAATAATTAATCTGATTTAATTTCAAAATAATCAACGAGTAAAAAAAGATATGATGGATATTATCTCATGGCAATGAATGAAATCTTGCGAAAGTTGACGGATTGTACTGCTTGTACTACTGCACTAACTCCAAGTTCGCGTTCGAATTCGAGAGCAGGGTCGATTCTAGGATCGGTTATTTCATTTTTAAATACATCACTAATTGCCTTTCGTCAATACTTTTTCCGATCGTCCGATCAGTTGATTGGTGTGCAAGCGCAGAATTTTGAGAGTAAAACTTCGAGAAATCCCTATCACTATTCTAATCCTTTATTTCTAATCAGAAATCTAAATTATACTCAGATTTTATACATTATTTTGTTTCTTGGGTTGGCGCTCCGAATATATCACTTATTGCGAGTTCCCCCGTTATGGCACGACGAAGCTGCGCTGGTCATCAATGTGATGAATTTATCTTACGAAGAATTACTAGGACCGCTGAGTCATCATTTACCTGCGCCACCCGGTTTTCTTTGGGCAGAACGATTAATGGTTCAATGCTTTGGTACCCAAGAGATCGTATTTCGTATTTTGCCCTGTTTCTTGAGCTGTTTGAGCTTAATTCTGTTTGCCAAGATCTGTTTCAGATTGTTGCGGCCTAGAGACGCTCTCTGGGCCATTGCGTTTTTTTCCTTCTCTGATCGCTTGCTATTTCATGCCGCTGAAGCGAAGCCGTATTCGATCGATTTGGCCTGTGCCTGTTTGATTTTTTCTTCTCTATTATTTGACTTACCGCGCTCGATGCGTTGGCAATTGATTTTGTGGACTTTTATTGCCCCTTTTTTGATCTGGTTCTCCTTCCCCAGCTGTTTTCTTCTGAGCGGATTAATAGCGGTCTTTGCCGAAACTTTGAGAAAAGAGGGACGGTGGGATTGGTGGTTATCTGCTCTGATTATTTCGGCAACCATAAGCTTTGTTTTTCTCGTGATCGGACCCGTGAATTGCCAACGCGATGCAGAAATGGATTCTTGTTGGGCACGCCATTTTCCCGATTACCAACATTGGTGGCGAATCCCTGATTGGAGTTTTTTCTCTACCCTAGAGATATTTCGTTATACTCTAGAACCGTATGGCCAATTGTTGGCCGGATTTGCGCTCGTTGGCGGTGTGCGATTCTATCGCCACTCGCGAACCTCTCTGCGACGATTCCTGGTATTGCTATTTCTGGTTCCCTGGCTAGCGGTATATGTCGCATCTTTAATGAAATGTTATCCATATGGCGGTGGTCGAACGATGATCTTTCTTACCCCTGCTATTATCTTACTTGTTACCAATGGGATAGGATCATTATTGGCATGGTGTCAACAATTGCGATATAAATCGACGGTCCGATTAGTTCTTCTCGGCTTACTTATCGCCCCCATTTTCAACTCGGTTTGCGAAACAATCTGGCCTTGGTGGCGCCCCGATCCGCGCAGTGCGTCTCAATGGATCATGGAAAATTATCATGCGGGGGATACTATTCTCGTCAATCATTGGGAATATGAATATTATTTGCGCGGCTATCCCGTTATCGGCAACTATCATGGGAATGCTCCAGTTTCGTCGGGTAAATCCCGGATCTGGTTGGCAATCACCGGAGATGAAAAGGATATCCCTCTTCACGTGAATCCTTATAGTAACCAACGAAAAATAGTAGAGACGAAGCGATTCACCGGGTGTTCTGTTTTGCTGCTTGAAAAGAAATCGTCTGAAAATGGGATATAGTCAAAAGAGGATTTGGCCTGTTTCATTTTAGATGATGGTCATTCTTTTCTGCTCTGTCGCAAACCGGTGCGCTTCTTGAGAAATTTGTTTGGTACTTATTAACCGATGATACGCTCTTTGTTTGCTGCAAGCATCTCAACACTGGTCTCGTTCGATTTCGTTTAGTATCAGGCAGCACGCCGAGAAGAATCGTTATTCCCAGCAGAAGCGTCGGTAATCGTTTTCTGTGTGTTGGATCCGATAGCAATCTTGACAATCTTTTTGACAGCTCGTTTGGGTAATTGGATCATCTTTTTAATTGCTTTCGCGAGCTGTTTTAGCTTGTTGCCGAGAGCAAAAGAGATTTTTAACCAGCGCGGACTTAGAAAATATGCTTTCTTGAGGATAATGGCTCGTTGTTCGGATGAAAAATGCAGCCAGGTAGTAAGAATTTCTTGCATTGACTCTATTTTTTTGCTTTGTTCATGAATCTGAACTCTGCTCTGATTCAACAATTGTTGAAGGTTCTCTTTTTCCTTATCAAGGTTGTTTTTTTCTGAGAGCGTAATCTGATATTTTCCTCGAACTTGTGATAGTTCTTGCAATGTCATTTGCTGATCGGTATAATTTTGCTGAATTATCTGACCAAGACGATATTGTTCAACGGGGATGAATTGATCAAGAATGTTAACAGGATATTCAAAGTGTTTAAGTAATGACCGATCCTCCGCGCGAACATAAAATCGGTTGATGCCATCAAAAAATGCAAAGCAATAATCGGCATTTAGAAGGATCGGTTCCCATTGTTGGTGGCACAATGTATTTGAATAAGCAAGAGTGGCTTCGACCAGAATAACTCTTGGGCGAAATCGGTTCCAGTCGTTGCTCCGCAAAACCTGAAGCTCATGCTTCTCTACATCGACACTCATAAAATCGATTTCAGTGTTGGGAGGTAAGTATTCCGCAAAGATGGAATGAAGCGGGCGTGTTCGTACTTTCCGGATTTGAAATTTCCTTGGCGATTTAGAATTGGCTAGATCGACAACTTCACGATTAAGGGAAGATTCCCCTGGCATATCGGTGAATTCATAAAAGTCGGTTGTCCCTTCTTGGTCAGATACCGCTAAGGGGAGATTAATATCTTTGCTTCGTTGTTGAGTTAATTCGGTGAAAATGGTGCCGGGTTCGATATTGATCCCTGACCAACCTTGATCATAAAAGTGTTTTGTTACGGAGCAAATGGAGGGATGATGAGCACCAACATCCACATAAAATCCTTTCGGTTTGCCCTCAAAGACTCTGCGGAGTATGACATCTTCAGAATTTTGGGCATAACTAATCATTTGCATCGATTTACCCTTTTGTTGGGAGTATAATATACCGATGGTAAATTTCTATCGAATATACGCATCATCAGCCAAAAACCGATCAATTTAGAGGCTTCATCTTCTCCAGCTCTCAGAATCGGTGAAATCCAATTGAAAAATATCAGTCCTGCCCTTTACATTTCATAAAATACTTTTTGACCTGTTTTGGCGATTTTTACTATTACGGGAGCATATCAAAAATCATCAGTTACCGTCAAACACTTTACCTTACTCATATTCTTGAGAATCAATATCAAGATTACCAAATAATACAACAGGTAATGGAATTATTTTGTAAAGAAAAATCCAATACCAACTATCAAGTACATATTGGATTAAGTTCAGGATAGTATTTCTTCGGCGATTCATGATCGCGAGATTGAGGGATATTTTCAAGTTTTGGTAAAATGGTGAAGTTTCAGATTTAAGATAGAAAACCAGGGGTAAATACTGACCTTACCGACTAGGATTTGCGTTTGAATTACAACTTTCTGATTGTTTATGAAAACTGAAGTCTATCCCTATTGAAAAATGTTAATTGTTCTCAGGTCAACAAGCCTATTCTAAAGATTTTGCTCGTAAGCAGTGGTTCAAAGAAGATAGAGTGATTGGAACCATTCTCTTATACTTTTCGATACAATAAAAGCAAGTGATTGATTATTTGATCGAGGCTTTTGTTGGCTTCAGCAATTTTTTCAGTTCGGAGAGTGGCAAATCTGCTTCGATACCTTGATAGATCGAATCTAGGATTTCGAGGTTATCAATGCCGATTAACTTTTTGGCGAATTTGGATCCAGGTTCCCCATATTTCAACTTCAATGCCAAGGCTAAGCCTTCTGCTTTACCTCTTGCTTTACCTCTTGCTTCACCATCAGCTTTCCCTTTTTCTTCACCTTTCATAAACCATTTGAGACCACTTTGAGTAATAAATTTCATCGGTTTTTCTCCTTCGAACTTTTCTAACTCTAAATCGAAATCATCTTGCAATTCGGGCAATAAATTCAACAGCCCATCGATGATCGTATACACTATACTTTTTATCGTTTCCTCCATTTTAGCAGAGCTGAGTATTTTGATCAAATCCATTTTTTTCGTTTTGCGATTCTCTTCATCGTATTTGGTGTCACGACAGGCAAAATATGCCGCTAAAAACCAGCCAATAGGATCATTTTCCTTGATTAATGTTTCTACCATCGCTCGGTAGTCAGCAATTTTGATGTTTTCATTTGTGAATTTTAATTCTGTACCAAACACCTCTCTTAGAAAAGCGATCGGAAGTTGAGTTTCCGATCCAACCAGAAAAACCCCTATCGAACAAACAAGTAACTCTGTTTGCTCCATCAATCCCACGTTTTATTCGTACATTCTGAAGGTAAAGTTGCTATCCGAAGTAGCTTGGATCTCAAAATGGAGGATGAGTAATTGAGCGGGTTCCCCATCTTTAGGTTTTAGTTGAACTTGGATAACCAGATCAGGAAATTTTTTCTTGAATCGTTTTTTGAACTGTTTCTGCAGAATTTCATTACTGCGGTCAAGGGGAGGAACCGACCAATCAATCGATTCGTATAATTTCGGGAAAAATCGGCCTAGGAAATAGGGCAAGAGTAAAAAGATGCCATATTTCCAAGTTTCATCGAGCTGAGGAATCCCAGCTTTTCTCTTTTCTTTGGCTTTCTCTTCTTTGGCTTTCTCGTTGTTGGCTTGTTCTTCTTGGATTTTCGTAAGTTTGGAATTTTGTTTTTTTGGATGAGTCTTTTGATTGTTTTTAGCCATTTTCTTTCCTTTTATAATTCCAGAGATAAGACCTCAATCGACTTTATGACTATCGAGACTCGCGTTGACGACAGTAAATATACACTATATCAGTTCTGGGACATTTACCCAAGTACTTATTTCCAGCTGTTCAGGGGGTGGCAGATCTTTGTGTTCCCGTGGCTAAAACAAATCATCTGAACCCGCAAAGAAAGTGAATCCAAGCAATTTCGGAAAGAAAATGTCTTTATCGATGCTGTCGAGTCTAGTGTGGTCTACCCTTGTGCAAATGATTAATATTCCTTGGTGACACAGCTTGAAAAAAATAAAATCAATATGTTCGTTTCTCCATTCTATCCCGTGAATGGTAACGAATATTGCAATCATTCCAAGAATGATTCTTCAAAACAAAAAATAGAAGTTGGTTTATACGAATCTATGTACTCATAGCAACCTATTATCTTTCATTCATTGATATTCGTTCCTCAAATTATCTTTCATTCATTGATATTCGTTCTTCAAAAAATAATAAAATTAGAAAAGAAAAAGTTCCCTTGAGATACTTTACTGGCAAAAGGGACAAAAATGGGTAAAAATAGAAGTACTAAATCGTTTCGAAAGGAAGAATATAAGGAAAATGGTGTGATTATTGGAATGAAATGAATGAGTATAAGGGAAAGAAATCCTCTTTTCTCCAGGAAAATAAATGAAAAATAGATATTCTGGAAGAGAAATGGTTGCCATCTTTGTTATGCTGGGGCCCTCCTCGATAGAAGAAGAGAAGATGGTTCGTAAACGATATAGTAAAGAAGAACAATCCGCAAGCGAAATTCGATAAGTTCCTAACTAGCAGAAAAAAGTGAGAAACAAACCCTCTTATGAGTGAATTGATAACCTCTCGTGGTCGCCCACTTCCCCTGGGTGTCAGTAGTTCTGGTGAAGGATTAAATTTTGCTTTACATAGTAGACATGCAACTTCGGTGATCCTAGAAATATTGCCATTGGAGGATGGGGAAGTTCCGATTGCTACTTTTGAATTAGATTCAAAATTTCATCGTACAGGGGATCATTGGCATATTCAGATAAACGGTCTGGGTAATGGATTTCGATACGGTTACCGAGTTAATGGACCTAACGAAAACGGTAATCGATTCGATCCAAGTATACTGCTTCTTGATCCATCCTCGACCATTTTATCGGATGGGGCTATCTGGGCAGGGACATGCGAATCCGATCCTAAGCGTACCGGTCGGCGAAGTCTATTTCTTCGCAGTTCACAACGTTACGATTGGGAAGTGGATACTCCACCAAGAATTCTATCCGAAGATTCGATCATT
>JAKBAI010000126.1 GCA_021809185.1 Planctomycetota bacterium | reverse complement strand
CTAAATCAAAAAGCAGTTATAATCGATCACATGAATTCCCAACTAAGCTGGACTGGAAAGGTCGTTAAGATTGCTGAAACTTTCCAACCAAAACGTTCTTCTGCTAATGGATTTCAGCTTTTCGCAAACAATGAAGATCCTGTTCTTGAAGTTTTGATAGAACTGGAAAATCAAACCCAAAAAGATTTACCCTCGATTCGAATTGGTCAGAGAGTGCGGGTAACCATGGGTGGAAAATAGACCTTATGTAATGGTCTTGTTTTTTTCATCATGTGACAGCTTGTTGGTGATATTCATTTTGACTACAAGCTGACACATTTTTTCAATTTCGCTATAACATTAGTAATCGGTCCGATCAAGTTCTTGAAGTGCATTTCGGAATGCGGCTACACTTCCATAGCGAATATCCCTATCTCTCTCGATTGCTTTAAGCAACACTTTTTGCAAATCATCGTCTAAATCAGGATTGAGATCTTTAGGATTTCTTGGTCGTGAATTAAGATGTCTCCTCAAGGTATCTTCTGAAGATAGAGACCGTTCCCAAGGCAATTCCCCTGTAAATAACTCGAAGGCTGTAGCACCTAATGCGAATATATCAACTCGCAAATCGGTCCTCATCCGTTTAATCAATTCAGGAGCAAGATAATCTGCGGTTCCAGTTCTGTTTCCGGGTTGGCAAAACGCAGGAGAATAGGGAATGGTTAAACCAAAATCAATAAGTTTTAACTGGTTTTCAGAGTTGATCATGATGTTTCTGGGACATAAATCTCGATGCAGATATTTGTTTTGGTGCATGTATTCGAGGGCATCACAAAGTTGAAATAAAAAGTTTAGTCTGTTCCCTTTTAGCAAAACGTTTTTTGTTTCAATGAGATAATTTAGTCCCAATCCCTCAATCCATTCCATAACTAAGTAGGGTTGATTTTCTGTAGTTAGTCCAAATTCAAATGTTTGAACGAGATTTTGATGCCTCAATGACATACAAATCTCTCCTTCTGTCGGTTTTTTTAAGCCCATCAACTTAAATCGTTCCTCGAACTTTGTTGTTTTAACTTTGTCCAAAAGTTTTAAACAAACATTTCGTCCTAAGTCACGATCATAAGCTTGATACACTTTGGACATACTTCCCTGACCAGTTCGCCCTCTCAAATCGAATCTTTTAGAGATTTCAATCTTTTTCTTGTTCCCTTTTTTCGAACCAGACGAAAATATTTTTCCAAGTGAGTTAAATAATCCCATGGGATGAGTCTCATTATTTCAAACTAATTATTATTCATAATATACTATTTTTTTAATAATATAACAGGAACCAGTCATCCATTTCCGTGAACTTTTCCAATTATAAATTGATCGACTCAGCTGTTTCGATGAAAAAAAGCGGATCTGAATGCTGGGACTATCTCAATTTACAGCATTCGAGTCTTTATCAGGTATTGATCCCATATAAAGGATAAACTGGATATCAGCTAATGAAGTCAATTCTTCATTTCAAAAATGATTTAATCAGCTGAATCGATGAAAAAAAGGGGATCTCAATGCCGGAAATGCCTCATTTTTGTAAATAGCATTGAAATACCATGCCGATTGCAGGCATCAATCGATTCTTGGTCACGCATAGATCCGCCAGGTTGAACGATAAAGCGGATACCTGCTTTTGCAGCCAATTCCACATTGTCCGGAAAAGGGAAAAAAGCATCCGAAGCGAGAAAAGCCTCTTGGGCTTCAACGCCTGCTTTTTGCAAAGCGATTTGCATAGAATCAACACGGCTCATTTGCCCAGCCCCAACTCCGAGAATTCGACTTTCTTTGGCAACCACAATCGCATTGCTCTTAACATGTTTACATACTTTCCAAGCGAAACTTAGTTGGGCGAGCTGCTCCTCATTAGGACCAGTTCCATTCGTAACTAGTTGCCACAATGCTGGATCTGGCTCTTGGCTGTTAGTGGTTTGAACCAACCAACCACCATCGATTTGTCTAAACTCTAAACTCTCTTTTACTGTTGGTTCGAGCTGACCCATCCGGAGTAAACGAACATTTTTCTTCCAGGAAGGTTTGGTAGTTAAAATTTCGAATCCGGCATCGGAAAATGAAGGAGCGATGATACATTCGAAAAATCGGTTTGGTTGTGCAATCTCATTGGCAACTACTTCATCAACTTCGCGATTCAAAGCGATAATTCCACCAAAAGCGCTTACCGGATCTCCTTGAAAGGCACGTTGAAATGCCAAACTCGCATTCTCGCCAATGCCTACCCCACATGGATTGTTATGTTTTACAATGACAGCACCGGGGGAAGAGAACTCTCTCACGAGCTGTAAAGCACTGTTCAGATCCAGATAATTGTTATAAGAAAGTTCTTTTCCATGGAGTATTTCTGCTCCGGTCAATGTCCCCGGAACTCCAACTGTTTCGGAGTACAACGCCGCTTGTTGATGGGGATTTTCCCCATATCTTAAGATATTTTGTTGAATCAGATTTTTAGGCAATATGATTGGGAATAACGTATTTTCCTGATTTTCCTTTAAAAAATAATTGGCGATCATTGCGTCATAACAAGCAGTGAATTGAAAAACAGCATAGGCAAGATTTTTTCTTGTTTCTAGCGAAATGAATCCTTTTAAGCGATGGAATTCTTCAAGAAATTTCGAATACTGATCAGGAGAAGAAAGAACCGATATGGATTCAAAATTCTTGGCGGCGGCTCTCAACATCGAAGGCCCTCCGATATCAATATTCTCGATGATCATCTCTTCGCTGGCATTGGGCTTTTTCAGTGTTTCTGCAAACGGGTAGAGATTACATACAACAAGATCGATCTCTAAAAGCTGATGATCTTTTAGGGTTTGCAAATGTTGGGGATGATCTTTTCTTGCTAAAATCCCTGCAAATATTCTTGGATGTAATGTCTTAACTCGACCGTCCAGCATTTCAGGAAATTCAGTAATTTGTGAAATCTCTTTAGCCGGTATATCAGCGGAAATCAATTTTTGATAGGTGCCCCCTGTGGAGATGATCTCGACACCAAACTCTCTTAATCCTTTGGCTAAATCAAGGAGAAATGTTTTATCGCTTACACTGATAATTGCTCGTTTTATCGCTAAATTCATATCCGATTTCTACTAATAATCTTGTGATAATACCAGTTTAATCCTAAGATATTATCTTATAGCGAATCCGTTTATCCGTAAAGAAAAAAGTTCTGTATTTGGCTGGATAAGCTTAAACTTCGGCTAGCACATTCTGAATTTTCGGGTAATCCCCATTAGGAAATGTTAGGAATCTCGTTGAGTTCATCGGTTATAACATCCTCTTGATTTCTTACTACGAATTATTGTCATCTTTTACCGATCTGAATAACCATTGGTCCGCTTTTGATCCTAATCCCATCGGGGAAGTCGATAGCGGGTATATTCTTGCGGACAATGTCAACGATTCTTTCCCAGTGAGCATAAAACATGTTCGTCATCGGCCAATTCTCTTTTTGCCAAAGGAGTCGAAATAGAGTTTTGATTTGCCAATCACGAAGTTCTTTAAGTTTGGCTTTCGATAAAATTCGCATTCCTTGGGCAGATGGTAATAGGCAATGCTTAAGATTGAATTCTGCGATCATTAATTGATCGTGATAGGCTTCCTCACTCTGATTCCCTAACTGAGTGAGAATTTTAACGATTTTTGGGTTGAATTCATTTAAAAGGGGAAGAAGTTCAAGCCGAATCCGATTGCGTGTCATTTTCGTATCATCATTCGTTACATCATGTCTAAAAGGAATCTGATTTTCTTTGCTATATTCGTCTATTTCGTCTCTCGTAATCTCTAGTAGAGGGTGGATAAGAGTGACTTTTTCAGATAAATCTCTTTCTCGATGGATTCCGCGAAGTCCCTGGAGTCCTGTCCCGCGAATCAAGCGATGTAATATAGTCTCTGCTTGGTCATTCGCATGATGAGCAGTGGCGACCCAGCTAGCTCCATTCACTTCCGCAACTTCCAGTAAAAACTGGTAGCGGATCTCTCTTGCGACTTCCTCTAGATTTCCACCTGTTTCCTGTTGCTTTTCTTGAATAGAAACCGATTTGATGGTAAAAGGAATTTGATATTTTTCACAATAATTTCTTACCATTTCCCCATCTTGGGTACTTTCTTTTCCCCTTAACTGATGATCTAGATGTCCTACGATAAAGGGAATATTTTTGGTTGGATCTGAACTTACTGAAGTGTTTAACTTTAAACGATTATCGAGCCAATACCTATAAAAGAGATGTAAAAGAACCATACTATCTCTCCCACCAGAAACTGCAATAACTCCTTTCTGGTCCTGATCATTCCCTAAAAGGTTTTCGATTCCAATATTAACTTTAGTGGTAAAAGACAAATGATTCGTGTGGTTATCCATTGTTTAGCTCATCGTGTCGATTTATGAACTTCAAATTCATTTTATAAAATAAATGAGATAGCGGAACCTCTGTACTTTGTTGAATATATTTTGGTAGATGTGAGTAATTATTGCCCATTTTTGTGTGTTTACATCCAAAAATAATAAATTGCAGATTCAATTTATCTAAAGTATTTTTGATTTTAGCTTTTCCAATATTTCAAATTATGTAATTTGTGAAAATATATAAAAATCTTAGAAAAATATTTAAATCTAACCATTTTTTACTTGCAATTCTATACCAAAATCGTTTTTACTTAGAGAGAAGAAAAGGAAATAATAATGTTAGATGAAGTTGACTTCTTTGCTGCGAATTCCAGCAATTGGGAAGATCGTTTAAAGGTGATTGTTGATTTAATGAGAGAATTGAGCAAAACATCTGATCCTGAAGAGATGTACCAGATCTTTTCGAGACGAATGAAAGAACTCTTATACATTTCGCGCTCTATCTCCATAAGCAGGAGGCATCTAGATTATCCGAACGTTCGAGTAACTCGTTGTAGCCTTTGGAAACATCGAGTCACCCCTTGGGAAAATAACAGTATTTTACCCGTTGTGTCTGGAGGAATACTAGCTGAATTAATTTATGGAAATAATCCGGTCGTATTGGACGATTTAAAGATCGATCGCCATGATCCGGGATATTATTATTTGGAGGGGCAGAGGTCGCTCTTAGCTATTCCAAATTATGATGATGGCGAAGCTCTGAACATGGTGATAATAACCCGTGAAGAATCTGAAGGGTTTGTAAAAAGTCATATTCCAGAATTAGTTTGGCTCTCTAATTTATTCGGTCGAGCGACTCAAGCAACCTTGTTATCCAAAAAATTAAAGAAGGCTTTTGAGATCGCTGATCATGAGATGCAAATAGTGGGTCAGTTGCAGAAATCGATCCTTCCGAGCAAACTGCCGGAGATCCCAGGCCTAGACTTGGCAGTTTATTACCATCCCTCCATGCAATCGGGCGGGGATTACTATGATGTTTTTGTGCTGCCTAAAGGGAGATATGGCATTCTCATTGCCGATGTAGCTGGTCATGGAACTTCCGCAGCAGTTTTAATGGCGATTACCCATTCAACGGTCCGTACTTATACGGGAAGTCATTATCCTCCAGGATTATTACTTTCTTATCTCAATAAACATCTTGCAATGAATTATACGAAACATCTAGGCCAGTTTGTTACCGCGTTTTATGCAATTTACGATCCAGAACGTTCTCTTCTCACTTATGCAAATGCTGGGCATTCCCCGCCTCGGTTCCTTCGTAGTTCTGATAATGTTCGATTTGCACTCGAGGGGAAAATAGGGTTGCCTTTGGGTATCTCTGAACGCGCGGAGTATCATGAAGAATCGCTCCAGCTTGTGAATGGAGACCAGATCATCTTCTTTACCGATGGAATTATTGAAATAGTTAATTCAGAGGGTGAACCTTTTGGTATTAAACACTTGGAAGAGGCGATATCTGGTTACCCAGTAGGTGCAAAAGAAATCCTTGAGGCGATCCTAGAAAAAATTGGCAATTTTTCTCAGGGACAAACCGCGACCGATGATCAAACCATTCTTGCCGCCAAGTTTTTTAAGCCGATGCAACTACCGATTAGTTCAAATAGAGAATCGGCAGAGTACTCCGTTTGTGGTTCATAACGAAATAAGCAATTCATCTCAAGGAATCGCTAAGTGAAAAAAAACTCGCGGCACTCTATCTTGAGTAGACCCTGTGAATGATTCTCAAATCATGACTTAGAAAATTACAGGAGATCGAAAAAGAACTCCCTCTTATATTTAGATCCCTGCGACTCCACCTGTAGGGTTCCGATCAAATTTTTGATAAGGCAAATTCACTCCCAGATAACTTGTTTGATCTGCACGAAGTATATTGGGTGGAACAGCAAAGTTTTGCGCTGCGGCATAGGTTACGACATCGTCTTGGTCAACCCCATCCCCGGAGACCCCCAATCCACCAATCAAGGGATACCCTGTGGTGCTCGGTCCATAGAGCGGTACCCCCCCAGGAAAGAACACGACACCCGATTGGTTGAGTTTATTATAAGGATCGTGGAAATTCGTATCGGGATTGAATGAGTTATAACCATAGACCGATTGGAACGAAGAGGCAGGAAGCGGTGGTCCCAAATTCATGGCATTTGTAGAACTGGTGCCACCATCGTTGAGAATCGAGAATGGTCCCGGAGGAGCGCCATCGATCGCGGATGGGAATCGGGGTAGAGCCAAATAGCGGAATGTTCTGCTGGAAAATGCGGTACCCGCTGGAACGCCAGGCACCTGATCTTGTGATTGTAATTGAGCGGGATTAGCATAATACGCATTGTTGCGTGCCTTCGTAACAGCGACGTTGATCGAGAAGGTTGCTGCATCGGGCATGCGATAAAGCCCAAGAATGTTTCCATTGGGATCAGAAACTGCAAAGATCATTCGTGCGGATTTACTTAAAGGTAAACGTAATGCGGATCGGGTTTGATTTGCTTGATTAATAGCATTTGTCACAATATTGATGACATCTTGAGCACTAATATTTCCTCCGGCATGAGGGGTGACTAACCAACCCGATGCTACCGGTTGTCCATCAATAAAGTCTTGTGATCCTGCGGTCCCAAATTTACCATCCGTCCCCGTTGTTACAGGCATAAAATGGACATTGGCATAACTTTGCCCCAGCGCACCTCCGTAGCTTTTAAGCAATGATGGCCCTAAGGTTCCATCTGGACCAAAGATGTTTAAGGTTATCCCCACCAGATCGATTCGATTTGGAGCGACCGAAGGGAGACCGATACCAGCAACAGGGGGAATATTACCTAATGATCCAACAGGGAGGTTCTCACCAGGGATTCCACCAACAGCGGCGAAAGCGATCCATTCTGCTTCGAGGGATCGATCGGGTAAATTGGGATTGTAGTTGGCACTCAGAACCGAATTTTCATTGTCGGCAAAACCATTCACTCCAGGAAAGAAAACTCCAATGCCGCCGACGAGTTGGCCATTTTTATAAATCGGAATCCCGCCAGGGAGAGTTCCAATCCCGCGTGATTGGGCATCGGGTAATAAACCGGAGACAAAACCATACGATTCTTGCGAAGGGATTGTAACCCCAGCGGGGACATATTGTTGAGGGACATTATAGACATTCGAAGTTTGCACATCTCCCGGGGCGAAGCGGTTCCCACTCGATCCGGTGTGTAATACCGAAGCCCGATTTGTAAATTCGATCCCAAAAAGATCGACCGGTGGCGTTAAGGCGATTCCAGGTGGAAAGTGCCCACCTAGCCCGATCGGTGCCACGGCTCCTGGACCAAAATAGGGGGAATTATTATTGCCTAAATCCGGTGTTGATTCTACTTGTCTTTGTGTAATGGTCGATTGACTGATTTCTTGTACTGTCCTGCTGGTAATCGGTGCAGAATTGCTAGAGAACATCGCTCCAGTTCGCGCTTCAGCAACCGCACCATCGATGGAGAAAGTCAACAATGCAGGATTCATTTGAACATTGGGGGAGACGCCATTTTCGACTCCTACTCCTAGAATTCGGCCTCCGCGATCGACAATGGCAATAATGGCATCATGATGGACCGATGCCGCGCTTGCCCTCATGATTAGCTGCTGCACATCGGTAGTGGTTAATATTTGATGCACCGAAGCTTGTTGCACAGGGGAAGGGATGGTCATGCTGCCACTGGTAACCAGGGTGCTGGATATGGGAGAATTTGGGTTCGGATCGATGATCTGGGTCTGTGCGGAATTACTTATAAATTGATTGGTACTATTAGCATTTCCTATCAATAAGGATTTTCCAGTACCGCCAATCAAAATATTGCTTCCTAATCCTCCAACCTCTTTTTGAATTCCGGAACCCCCTTGGATTGTGGCGTTGCCCCCACCAGCAATTAAATCATCGACACCGGAACCACCAGTCATTTTTACAGTTTGGAGTACGGAGTTGTCAATCTGAATTATATTGTTGCCATTACCAGAATTTACGTTGATTTGATTGACTGCCGAATTCTGAAATAGTGCCGAGGTGATCCCGTTATCAATGATCTGAAGCTGTTGATTAGAAGCAATTTCCGTAACGAGAATATTGTTATTCCCGGAGGCATTGATCGTGAGAACTCCTTGTAGTAAATTCGCATTTACACTCGGAAGCGATCTATCCTCCAGTTCCGTTAATTTAAGCTTGGTTTCTAAGCTTAGCAAACGATCATCCCTGAGTCCTTCAGACTCGTTTTTGGAGAATAATCTCCTCATACCGAGATCCCTTTCAACAAACAAATGATGTATAATTGCCACCATTGTATTTAGTATAATTGTTATTATCGTCATTCTTTTTTACGAAATTGATCTTTAAGTCGATTTTCTATAAAGATTCTGATTAGTTGTGATTTTAATAAGTCACATAAATATGTGCCAAGCACGGAAACTAAGAAAAATGATTCCTATAATTACTTTATTTTAATTTCCTAAATTGTCTATTATCCTTGAAAAATAGTCCGGATAATCAGTATTTTAAGAATTATCGTCAAATTCGATTAAATTCCTTTTCCTTTAATATCCGATTAAAAATTAAATGGGAAATTGTATTCTTTTTCCCTCACCGACTTTAAGTTGAGGCGAGAATGCGGTTAAAAAGTAACTATCGAATTTGGCGAGGTATAATATTGGTTTGCATCATTTTATGTGCATTACCCAATTTACCTTTAATTATTGTGGATGGTTTCGCTCAGTTGACAGATAATGGAACTGATGAACCGATTCCCACAAATAATCCATCGCCAAGCGAATTTATTTCTGAAAATACGAATAATCTGAATTTGAACGATCCCCCGATCCAGCGAAGGTTTAATCCGGTTGACAATAATAATCTTCAACCTTTAAAGAATGATTCTAAAAAGCAACTAAAATCGCAAAATGCAGAGAAAAAAAATATACAGGCACCGAGTAATCCAAACTCGAGTAATTCTGATTTTGTCCTCCAAGAAAATCGAGAGGGGACGCCATTAGAAACATCTTCGGCAAACACCTCTAAAGAATCGACCAGCTTCAAAGGATTTACGAATCCTAAAGAGACTACGAGTGCTAATAAGACTACGCAGATTCGCAAGAATAGTGAGTTTAATGGGAATTCGAATTCAGCTACGATTTCGCCTACTGTTTCCCCTTCTGAATTTCTAAGTTTGACCAAGTCGTCGCAAAATGGAGAGGGGAATCAGAACGAAAATAATCCTGGGACCAGCGCGAAAAATGGAATTTGGGGAATGGATAAAAATAAAAGCAACGGGAGGATTGTCGCGAGCGAAAAACAGATCTTGCCGTTGTCTTCGTCTACGGGATCAGATCCTTCTCCCGAAAACATTCCATCGCTGCCATCGAGTTCGGAAAATATACCTTCCTTTAATCAACGAGCAAAAATCAGTTCCGGGGATGGCCAGGAGATAAATGCGACGATTGAGGTTGAAAAGCCCAATTTGACGGTCCCTGAGAAAAAGTCGGATAGTCCAGGGATCCTGGATCGACAGCTAATACCAGCAGAACCTCCCGATCTCAATCAGATCATGGAAACGGGCATTCGAGAAAAAGCGAACGAGCAGAATCTATTTGATCCTCCTTTAGGTTTTACGGGGAGAAGTGGGGTTATTCCACGTTCGGGGGAGAATGCCGATTTTATTTCGATGGAAGATCGTTGGCGTAGCGGGTTTCCTTACTGGGACCGCTATGGAAAGAATTTTCCTTTGACAAAAGATTATCCCTACAAGCTCGGACGTTTCTGGGATCCATTCAATCAAAACGTCTTAAAGGGGGATTATCCCATTTTTGGTCAACATACGTTTTTGAATGTCGATTTAACGACAACGGGGTTGTTTGAATACCGCCAATTACCTGCCGCAACGACGGGGTTAGAGAGCACCCCAAGAAAAGGAACCTTCGATAACTTTGGCAATCCCAATCAGTTTCTTTATAACCAATTTGGATTTGTTTCGATCGATCTGTTCCATGGGGATGCCTCTTTCAAACCAAATGATTGGCGATTGCATCTTATGCCTGCTTTCAACTTGAACTATTTGAATGTTGGCGAATACGGAATTCTAAACCCGAATGCAGGCTCTCCACTCTACCGCGACCAGAGTTACTTTGCCTTACAGAGTTACTTTGCGGAATATAAATTAGCTGATTTGAGTCCAGATTTTGACTTCGTCTCGGTACGAGTCGGTTCCCAGCCTTTCGTTTCTGACTTCCGTGGCTTTATCTTTGCAGATACGAACCGGGCGGCAAGAATCTTTGGAACTCTGAATGCCAATCGAGATCAATATAACTTTATTATCTTTGATCAACTCGAGAAAGATACGATTAGCGGGTTGAATACATTCAACAATCGTGATCAGATTGTGATGATCGCTAACTATTTCCGCCAGGATTTCTTGTTTCCAGGATACACGGCGGAATGGAGTGTCCACTACAATAACGATTCGCCTTCGATTCATTACGATAAGCTCAATGCACTGGTCCGACCAGATCCCGTTGGCATATTCCAACCTCATCGGGTGCAAGCGGTCTATTTTGGATTTGCTGGGGATGGTCATATGGATCGTTTCAATCTTTCCAATGCCTTCTACTATGTTACCGGGCGTGATAGCGATAATCCGATCGCGGGCCGACCGCAATTGATTAGTGCATACTTCGGAGCGTTGGAATTATCGTACGATCGAGACTGGGCCAGGTTCCGAGTTTCGGGATTGCTCTCTTCGGGCGATAAGAATCCAAATAATAGTACGGCCACAGGCTTCGATTCGATTCAGGATAATCCGAATTTTGCTGGTGGTGGTTTCAGCTTTTTTCAGAGACAGCAGATCGGCTTATTCGGGGTGAATCTGGTGCAGAGAAATAGTTTAATACCTGATCTACGTGCCAGTAAAGTAGAAGGACAGAGTAATTTTGTTAATCCAGGGCTTCGCTTGTTCAACCTCGGTGCCGACTTTATTATTACGCCAAAATTGAAATCGATCAACAATTGCAATTTCCTTTGGTTCGATAATACTTCTTCCCTGCAAACATTAACTTTTCAGGGGAATATCTCAAATCGAATCGGGACCGATCTCAGTACCGGTATCGAGTATCGTCCCCTGTTAAGCAACAACATCGTGATTCTTGCTGGAGCGGCAACTCTACTTCCTTCCGTGGGTTATCGTGATATTTATAATAAGTTGTATGGGGGAGGGGCAGGTGCTCTGGCAATGGCCTTTATGGAAGTTACTCTGCATTATTAAAGTGAAAGAACAAACCTTAGGAAAATCGATTAGCGGATTTAGGAATTCGAATCACCCAACAATCTCAACTTGCTTTTATTGCGATTATGATTAATAAGAAGAAAGTTGCAACGAGGGAAAGTGAAACAATCGATGACTTTAATATCGATGTTCGTAATCCAGGGGTTTTCGGACTGCAAATGCTATTCTTCTTAATCCGTGTTAGCTAGGTTATTTGGTGATCATGGGAAAGATTGGGAGTTTAGAGAATAACTTGCGAAGGGGGAAACGTAAAGCTGTGTTATTGAAGCTTTCCGTTTCGTTCGTCAAGCGTTTCGGGAAACTCCATCATTGGGGGCGATCATGAATTTTTTGGTGATACAAACTCCAAAAAGAAAAGAACTTAACGAATCGATCATTGATAAGAATGATCGTTCGGAAAATTTTGCCTCATTCGATGAGGTTCGATTGGAATCGCAAATAGATGAATTTCTCATTGGATCTTCTTTATTTGGTCCTACATCAGATAAACAAGAGAAAGAAAATCTTTACCCCAGGACAAATTCGAGTCAACGAAGTCTAATAAGTAGAAGTGAAGAAGAGATAAAAAGAGAACCACTCTTCATGACGATTCGCCGACTGGTTCTCATCGCGTTTTTTTGTCTCGTAAGCATCTATTTTCTAACGGGTCGAAAAGAAGCAGATTCGAGTTTACAGGCCGCAGGGTTTGGCGATCAAGATTCGACAATTCAGGATAGACGCGATCCGAATTATACCGAAAATCCTTATGATCCATTCCCGATGCCACCAGAGTTAATGAATGTCGATTTGAGTAAGCAGACCGAAGTAGAAAAAAATCAAAAAAGTATCGGTTGTATTTTCTGTCACCAAAATAGTCATGATCCTCATTATAAAAAAACCGTAAAAATCGGCTGCACCGATTGCCATGGAGGGAATGCCATGGCTCGGGAGATCCAGACTGCCCATGTGCCAGCTCGTTATCCTCAATTTTGGCAATCGAGCGGTAATCCGGTACATTCTTATACTTTATTGAATCATGAATCTCCAGAATTCATTCGTTTCGTCAATCCAGGAGATTTTAGAATTGCGCATATTTCATGCGGGCTGGCGGGTTGCCATGCACGCGAAGTTCAAACCAATCGCAAATCGATGATGGCTAACGGTTGTATGCTTTGGGGAGCTGCATTGTACAATAACGGTTCTGTCCCTTTTAAGAGGGCACGTTATGGAGAAATGTATAGTATGAAAGGGGCACCGGTCAGAATCCAAACTGTTCCGCCTCCAAACGATTGGGAAATGGAAAAGAAAGGGGTCGTTCCGTTTCTAGAACCACTTCCTCGATTTGAGATTACTCAACCAGGTAACATTTTGCGTATCTTTGAACGAGGGGGTCGATTTGCTGCGCAAGATGTAGGTATTCCTCGGCATGGGGAGATAAATGGACAACCGCGTGCTCGATTGAGCGATCGCGGTCTGGGTACCAAGAATCGTACCGATCCCGTTTTCATCGGCTTGAATAAAACTCGGTTGTTCGATCCTACCTTGAATTTCCTTGGCACTAATGACCATCCAGGTGATTATCGCTCTTCCGGTTGTACTGCTTGCCATGTGATCTATGCCAATGATCGATCCCCGGTGCATTCTGGACCTTATGCCAAATATGGAAACCGGGGTTATAGCCATAGTGTCGATCCGACCATTCCCAAAGATGAATCGGGTCATCCGATCGAACATCGCTTTGTCAACAGCATTCCGACGAGCCAATGTATGGTCTGTCACGTTCACCCTGGAACCACGGTTATGAATAGCTACATCGGTTATATGTGGTATGATGAAGAAACAGAGAGCGAATTGATGTACCCTGATCGTCAAACCTATCCAACAAGCGAGCAATGGGTGCGAACGCAGATCAATAATCCGGATGAGGTCGCTTTACGAGGGAAGTGGAGTAATCCCGATTTTCTTCATGATATTGTTGGATTAAACGATCAGATGACAAAAGCACAATTTGCAGATTTTCATGGACATGGTTGGGTTTTTAAAGCAGTCTTCAAGAAAGATCTGGATGGTAAGCTGATCGATTACCATGGGAAAACGGTTGACGTAAAAGAACCAAAACCGTTACAACAAGCTATTCATTTCCCGAATATCGTCAAAGATTTTCACAAGAAATTACCTGCGGGATGCTCGGTAGAGGAAAGTATCCTGCGCGAGCAAGAGATGCTTAAAGGCAGAGACGGAATTCCAGTCCATCTCTTAGATATTCATATGGAAAAAGGGATGCATTGTGTCGATTGTCATTTCGTCCAAGATATGCACGGCAATAATCGTTTGCAAATGGAGGTGCGTGCAGCGATTGAAATTCAATGTATCGATTGTCACGGGAGTGCTGATAAATATACAACACTGCGAACTTCTGGACCGGCTGCTTATACTTCAGCCCCTGATAATTTAGGCCGTAATCTGTTAACACTACGAACACCGTTCGGGAAACCTCGCTTTGAACGAGTTGGTAACCGTGTTTATCAAAATTCTATGGTCGAATCTGGATTAAGATGGGAGGTGGTCCAGACGAAAGATACGATCGATCCGGAACATCCGCGCTATAATCAAAAATCGCATCTGGCCAAGACGGTGCGATTTGAAGGGGAGCAGATGGTCTACGGTGATGTTTTAGCGGATGGAGGAAATAAATGCGCGCATCAAAATGAAAAAATGAGTTGTATTGCCTGCCATTCGGCCTGGAATCCGAGTTGCTATGGCTGCCATTTGCCACAACGTGCGAATGTAAAGATGCCCTATACTCACTGGGATGGAGATGTAACTAGAAACTATACCTCTTATAATTTTCAGACATTACGAGACGATGTTTACATGCTTGCCAAAGATGGCAATGTAACGGGAAATCGTATCGGGCCTTCACGATCATCTTGCGCGATTCATGTCGGTTCTTACAACAACAACCGCGAATCGATTTATGTTCAGCAACAAACGATTTCTGGAGAAGGATTCAGTGGAATTGCTTTTAGTACTAATGTCCCGCATACCGTACGCGGTGCCGGAGTGCGCGAAACCAAACAGTGTGCCGATTGCCATCTATCAAAAAATGATGATAATAACGCGCAAATAGCGCAGTTATTGATGCAAGGGACCAATTATCTCAATTTCATTGGCCGCTATGTCTGGGTTGCTTATGGTCAATCGGGGCTGGCCGGGGTGGTCGCCACAGAGCGAGACGAACCGCAGGCCGTTATTGGCAGTGAGCTGCACCAGCAAGTCTATCCCGATTTCTACAATAAATTCGTGAAACATGGGGAAAAATTACAAGCGTATCGGCATCCTGGCCGAGATATTTCCTCGGGGATTTTACATCCATTCCGAGCGAATACGGTTCTCTCGGCGCAGCTCCGCGGGGAATATTGCTATTCCGCTTGCGGGCCAGATGGGGTTCGTGTATTCGATGTCGCCTTTATCGATGATAAAGGATTTTCACAACGGATCCAAACGGCACCGGTTTCTCCCATCGGACAGAAATTTCATGTGCCTACGAAATATGCAATGTATGTGGCATCCCCTTCGACCGTCGCTGTCGATCCAACAAGGACACACGATAAAATTAATCATGAAGGTCCGATCCATTCGTTATATGCTTATCTTTATGTGGCCGATAAATACGAAGGGTTGATCCTAATTGGTGCAGGAACTCTACTCGATGGGGATCCAACAAATAATTTCCTCAAACGGGAACTAACTTATAATCCCAATGGGTTATTAGATGGTGCCAATTTCATTCAAATTGTGGGAAAATATGCCTATATTTGCTGCGATGCCGGTTTAGTTGTTCTCGATATCGATGATCCATTGAAACCGAAAGTGACAGCAGTTCTCGGAGAATCCCAAGGTGTCTCTCATCCGGTTTGTGTTCAGGTACAATTCCGTTATGCCTATGTCTGTGATTCCGAAGGGGTTAAAATCTTG
>JAKBAI010000125.1 GCA_021809185.1 Planctomycetota bacterium | reverse complement strand
ACTCAATTTTTTCAAAAAATTGAGTATGGATCAGCTCGCGTTGGTCGAAACTCTGGCAATTGGCTGCCATGCCGTGGCTCGCGGGAATCCGAAACCTCAAGCAAAAGTATTGATCATAGGTGCCGGACCGATCGGACTATCGGTATTAGAATTTGTAAAGTTAGCTGGTGCAATCCCTATTGTCATGGATGTTAACGAAAATCGCCTTGCATTTTGCAAGGATAAAATGGGGGTTGAAAGAACCATCTTTTTTGATGGATTTGAATCTAGCTTGAAAAAGTTAAGCAAATTTACAGATGATCATCTCGCAGAAGTGGTGATCGATGCGACAGGGAACAATCATAGCATGTCGATGGCCTTAAACTATTGCGCATTTGCTGGCAAATTGGTATTCGTTGGGATAACCACCCAGGAGATCTCCTTTTTGCATCCTTTGATGCACCGCAGGGAATTAACGATTTTGGCCAGTCGAAATGCCTTACCAGATGATTTTCGCCATATTATTCAGCATATTGAAGAGGGAAGAATCGATACCCGCCCCTGGATTACTCATCATGCGAATATGGATGATTTAATCGAAGTATTTCCTGAATGGTTAAAACCAGAGACGGGAGTCATTAAAGCGATTGTCGATATCCATTAATGATATCCCGGTTAAGAGAATCGAGTATCCATACATCCTAAAGTGCAAAATCGCCCCGGTTATAAAAGTGAATTATTGCATCTTAGTTAAATCGATTTTCAGGAGAATGGTAATAAGAGAAACGATTATTTTAGTAATATAACGCTCCGCTTGAATTGTCGAATCATTGTAAGGTAGAGAAAATATGAATCTTAAAGCCAGTTTAACATGTACTTTAGTCCCACAAATGAATCAGGGACCATTTGTCTTTCGAAACCACGATCTAAAGACTGCTTGTCAACTGACGAAAAAACACGGCTTCCAGGGGATCGAATTATTTTTTACCAATCCTAGCGATATAAACATCCAGGAAGTAAAAAAATTATTGAATTCCGAAGGGTTACTATGCAGCGCTTTAGGGAGTGGGGCAGGCTGGGTGGTACACCGTTTATCTCTCACCTCAGAAAATCGGGATATTAGAAAAAATGCAGTGAACTATATTAGAGAATTAGTTGGCATTGCTGCGGAATTACAAACATCGGTGATCATTGGATCGATGCAAGGAAATTCAAGTTCTGCTGTAGATCGTTCAACCGCATTGAAATATCTTGCCGAAGGGTTAGCAGAACTAGCACAAATACCAGAAACAGCTCAGTATCCCATCCTTTATGAACCACTCAATCGATACGAAACGAATCTAATCAATACTCTAGGTGCAGGAGTGGAATTACTTCAAACTTTACCTCCACAGAGAGTAAAATTGTTGGCAGATCTATTTCACCTTAATATTGAAGAGAAGAATATTTCCCAAAGTATCCAAGCTGCATATCCTTGGATCGGCCACATTCACTTTGCTGATTCGAATCGGCAAGCGGTAACCGAGGGGCACTTGGATATCCCCCCAATTGCAGAAGTTCTCTTGCAAAATAAATTCACAGGATTTTTAGCAGCAGAAATTTTTCCTGATACGGACCCGGAACTCTCTGCTGCGAAGACCATGAAAGCATTGAAACTTTATTTCCCTTCTGCTTTCGGTTCATAAACCTTATCTTTTAGCAAAAGCAGAAAAAGTTGATCAACTTGGGGAAACACTCGCGGATCTACTTCTATGTAACTCTAGAGATTTTTTGGTAGGGTTCGATTCATGATCGTAAAACCAATGATGGAGAGCTGAAACTAAAGCCTCCCATCGAAGTGGCAAAGGTAACAGAGGGATTTTATTATTGCGTTTCCAGATCATCGCATTCTGAAAATTAATTGATTCGACACAGGCGATACAAGGTAGATTGGGAAAATGCGTATTGATATAATTTAATATATTAACCGCTTCCAACCCCTTTAACCTCAAATCGACAAGAACTAGAGAAAAATGTGATGCCGACTCATACAACATATCCTCAACCTCAATCAAATTATTGACGTGATCGACTCTACTGTAAAAGTCGGGAATTTTATCGATCATATCGGAACTAATGAGAGCTGGATCGAAGAATCCGCTGGAATCGAGAAACCCGACACACAAGATATTCTTTTGTTGAATCAATTGGTGGATTTTAGGCTCAGGGTCATCACCATCATCACTAGCAATACAGTGAAAAACAGATGATTTGGTCCCTCTGCTACGAGATCGGCAATTGCTTTTTAGAGATACTTTTCGAGTCAGGGACTTCAGATCCGAATAGAGATCATCCAAAAATTTGTGCAACTGGCGTGGAGATTCTAAATAATACTTAGCGATAATAGGAGCATGATCGCCAATACCAATCGCTGCCCCCTTTTTCTTGTTGACATATTCGAGAGCCTCTGTATCATTCAAATCATCTCCAAAATACGCCAAAAACATATCGTTATCAAAATAACGGCAGATATGATCAAGTGCGATTCCTTTATCCCAAGATTTATGCAATTGCACTTCGATCGATTGGCAAACTTCCCTGTATCGAATTCCAGAACAGGAGCGCAGAATCTCGATCGCATAAGCTTGGAAGCCAGTCGCCATCGATGGCGATAGACCCCGGAAATGCAAACTGAAACTGTAAGGTTTTTTTTCTAGTCGAGTACCTGGAAAATCTTCAATAATCCTTTCCAAAAGAGGGACGATTCTCTCAACACTCAGCCAAAAATTTCCCCCTTTTGGATCGTAGAGTTGATCCTTGCCAAAATCGATTTCCATCCCTCCCGAACCGGCAAAAACTGTCTTGGGAATATCAACGCGGCTCTTTAAATCTTCCAAACTTCTACCACTTAAAACCCCCATTTTAATGTTATCAAGCTGCACTAACTGATTTAATTGTGCATTCATCCGCTCACTCATTTGAGCTTGAGAAGAAAGTGGTACAATGGGAGCGAGCGTCCCATCGAAATCAAAAAACAATCCTAGAGTTTTCCCCTCTTGATAAACAGAGGTCAACAACTCACCTAACTTCGTTGAAGTATTGCTTCGAATCATACCCATTCTTCCTCAGAGACCATCGATGGAGAAAATTCACTAGTAAATGGAGAATCAGCGATCGATTCATCCAATTCATCAAGTACATCGGTATCAACAAGTTTTCCAACTTCAGATAGCAACATACCAGCCCATCGATAAATATTATTATCCAAAACCTGTCTGCGCATGCGTCGCATTCGCCGCTGTTGTTCGGTATCCGACATGGTTAAGGCCTGAAACATCCCTTCAGACATTTGATCGACATCAAAAGGATTAATCTGAATGGCATCCTCCAATTCCCATGCGGCACCCGCAAATTTCGAGAGGATCAAAACCCCTTTTTCATCCATTCGGGACGCCACAAATTCTTTGGCAACGAGATTCATCCCATCGTGTAACGAACTCACCACACAACCTGCGGCAATTCGATAAAGAAGAGTTACATCTTTTGCACTCTGGGTTTTATCGACAAAAATAATCGGTTGCCAATCCCCTGAACCATATTTCCAATTAATCTGATCGACTAAAAGCTGGACATCATCGCCAAGCTGGCGATAAGAATCAAGATGGGTTCGGCTCGGAGCACCCACTTGGAGAAAATGGAATTCGCCAAGCAATTCTGGATGTTTTTCCAGTAAACGATCAACACCGCGCAAGCGCTCTGGGATTCCTTTGGTATAATCGATCCGGTCGACCCCTACAAGCAGAGGACGATTGCGAAGCCGAAGTTTCTTTCGGAGACGATTTTCGCGGGCACGCCAATCATCCCCAAGATACTCTTCCGCTAATTCTGGATCGACACTGATAGGATGAGGGCGAACCAAAGTCGTGTGGCCTTGCAAGGTCGCCGCAAAGCGATCATACTCGATCTTCGATTCAAAACTGCGATCAACCGTTTCCAAGAAATTATTACAATGGTGCTGAACATGGAAGGAGAGCAAATCGTTCCCCAACATCCCTTGTAAAAGTTCATTCGCCCAGGGGCAGACACGGAATGTTTCAGGATTTGGCCAGGGAATATGCCAGAACATGGCCACAACCAGATCTGGCCGTTTTTGTTTAAGCATTTGCGGTAATAAAGCAAAATGATAATCCTGTACAAAAACCAGTGCCGGCCCACCTTCTGCTTCCTCCAAAACAGCATCAGCAAATTTTTGATTCACTAATTTGTAATCTTCCCAATGTTTTGGTTCAAAGGTTGGCCGACAGTACACCTGGTGGCACAGCGGCCATAAGGTACTATTCGAAAAACCGTAGTAATAATTTTCCTCTTCTCGTTTATTGAGCCAAACTCGTCTCAAAGTATATTGAGGATCATCCGGCGGAACACCGATCCGACCAAATTCATCGGTTACCTCCTGATCGGCATCACCAGAACCGTGTGCCACCCAAATCCCACCGCAAGCGCGCATCACGGGGTCCAATGCTGTCGTCAATCCCCCCGCTGGACGAAACCATTCAATCTCCCCATTTTCATAGCGGTGAATGTAGGGCTCATGATTTGCGACAACAATTAATTTGGCGCCTCCTAACCTTGTTTGCGCCACATGCTCTAGCCGTTCACGATTCCAAGCCACGATCTCTCTCCTTATAGGGTCAATTAAATAAGGTTAATGTTTCGATATATGATTCCGCCTAAAACCGTGGCGTCCTGCCCAATTTTACATATGACTATTTAATGTCTATTTTTAATTGTGAAATAAACATTTAATATTTTCATTTCAAATATCTCAATTACCTCTTAGCATATGGCATTCCAAAAAATCTGATTCACAATCATTTTTATCCCCCTCTTTCTTGAAACCTGCAAATAATCAAAATAATTATTTTATTTTAACTATATATAAATCAAATATTTAGAACTTTTTATCTAACCTTTTCAAATGGGATCGATTTTTCATTTAATAATATACTTTGGAAAGGATTTTCAAGCACAAAAATCCTCAAATGTATATGGTTGAATTAAGATAGATCAAACTGAATTTGTTCAGAGACTGGTCAATTGACTAAATTGCGATCAGCAAAGAGTTCCAAAAATGAAAACAATCTGGCTGCATTATCTGCGAATATTAATTGGATTGCTCAGTTCATTACTTTTCACTATCGCTTGCTTTGGCGCTTGGTATTCTTTTCATTTACACCATCGATTATCCAAATTACTTCTCGAAAATGTTACCAGTCTTGCAGCTTCTCAAGATCTGGAAAATGCGATTTGGGACACCCGGCGAATTCTGGATCGCTATTTACTTACTGGAGAAAAACAGTATTTGCAGATGGTATTGGAACTGAAACAAAAAAACTACAAATATCTAAAAGTTGCAGAAGATTACTCATTTAGCCAAGAAGAAAAAGCTTTAATGGCACAAGTCCGCAAAGGCTATGAGCTTTTTTTTAACGAATATGATCGCGTAATGAAGAAACCAACGAATCAAGAAAGATATCTGAGAATTAGTAATCTCATTGACGATATTCTCATACGTGAGATATTAGATCCTGTGAACCGCTACTCCGATATCAATGAACAAACATTACGAAAAGTAACTCAAGCAAACGAAAACTCCATAAATCAATTAAGCTTAGGCTTATTATTAGTTGGTTTTTGCGGTTCTAGTGCTGGAATTTTATTTGGTTGGCTAATTTCGGTTTCCGTAAAAAAAACGATCAAAAAAGGAGAAAATGAAGTACGATCCACTGCAAAAATGTTAACCAAAGCCGCCAACCAGGATATTCAACTAGCGAAGCCAGCGGATAAAGCAAAAGATCCCTTTCAGGAACTTAGTTCTTCTGCCTCTGTGATTATCAGAAAATTGAAAGATGCCGAGTATCAAGTATTGAGGGCGCAACAGCTCGCACAAGTTGGTCAGCTCGCGGCCGGGATTGCCCATGAAATTCGTAACCCCTTAATGGCCATCAAATTCCTCATCCAAGCTGCTGCACAATCCCCCAGGAGAGCATTGCTTCCACGACAAGATTGGCAAGTTTTAGAAGAAGAGATATTACGATTAGAACAGATTATTCAACTTTTTCTGGATTTCGCACGCCCGCCTCAACCACAAAAACGGTCGGTTGACCTCATCGCTCTCCTAAAAACTTTCCTTCAAAGTATCTCGCCCAGAGCAAAAATGCAGGAGGTAGAATTACATTTGCAATCTGATGTTGCGGAACTGGAGATCCAAATCGATCCGAATCAGATTAGACAAGTGCTATATAATTTAATATATAACGCCCTGGATGTTCAACCTAATGGCGGATCCATTTCCATAAAAGTTGACGTTGAATATCATGATTCAGCCGCTGAAAATCCGAATCAATATCTAAATCAAGATTCGAATCAGAGAAAATCGGTAGTTATAACAATCACTGATCAAGGAGTAGGAATTCCTATCGAAATCTTATCAAGAATATTTGAACCGTTTGTCAGTAGCAAAGATTCTGGTTTAGGTTTAGGATTATCGATATGTAAAAAGATTGTCGATTTGCATCAGGGAGAAATATCGGCACGAAACAGGTCAGTTACTTCAGAAAGTTCTAAGATATCGGGTGCAGAATTCGTGATTCGATTACCTTTCAATCTCTCTGAAAATCAGATTGGGGCCCTACCGTTTCGAGCTGGCTAATTTAACCATAAACCGGATCGTTCCAAGCATTGCTTAATTCCTTAAATTGGAGCAAAAATAGATGGCAAAATTGTTGATTATCGATGATGAACCTAATCTGTTATATAGTCTTCAGTCAGGGCTTGTAAGCGAAGAACTGGAAGTATTGACAGCTACACATGGTAAACAAGGGTTGGCTTTAATTCAGGAACACCAACCAGATGTCCTAATATTGGATGTACGATTAAAAGACCAATCGGGGCTTGAACTATTCGATCAAATTCGCCAAATCGATTCCCGTTTACCTGTAATTATAATTACAGCATTTGCAACGACCGAAACCGCGATAGAGGCGACAAAAAGAGGAGCATTTGAATATCTTCTCAAACCATTTGATTTATTCCAACTCCGAGAACTGATCAGTCGAGCAGTTGAACTTCGAAGAATCCAGAAGATTCCTACCGTTTTCGCACGCCCGGAAGGGGATGAACTTGTTGAACCGATCGTGGGGCAATCCCCAATTATGCACGAAGTTTACAAAGCGATTGGACGAGTCGCCTCTGAAGATGTTCCAGTACTCATTCTCGGCGAAAGCGGTACTGGAAAAGAATTAGTAGCTCGAGCGATCTTTCATCATAGCAAGAGAAAGGATAAGCTTTTTCTCGCTATGAATTGTGCCGCGATCCCCGATACATTATTAGAGAGCGAACTATTTGGCCATGAGCGCGGCGCCTATACCGGTGCAGATCGGCAGCGAATCGGCAAATTTGAACAAGCGAATGGTGGGACTTTATTTCTCGATGAAATCGGCGATATGAGTCCAACGACCCAAGCAAAAGTTCTGAGATTGCTCCAAGATCAACAATTCGAGCGAATCGGCGGACAACAAGTTATCCAAACCGATGTTCGAATTATTGCAGCGACGAATCAATCGTTGGATCAAATGGTCAGTGCTGGAAAATTCCGCCAAGATCTTTTATACCGATTAAACGGATATACCATCCATCTGCCGCCATTACGCGATCGAAAATCGGATATTCCCCTATTGGTTGATCATTTTATTCGAATGGCAAACACCAAAATGGAAAAACAGGTTCATTCGGTTTCTCCTCAAGCGCTGCAACTTTTAGAAAATTATACCTGGCCGGGCAATGTTCGCGAATTACAAAATGCGATTCGCTATGGGGTTATTCAAACGATCGGAGAAGTTTTAACTCCCGAATGTTTACCATTGACGGTTCGAGGGACATTTCAAGCCCCTGTAGAAAATCCGAATCTTGATCAATTTGACTTGATCCAGTTCGTTCGGGGGTTACTGGCGTCGGGAACTCCCGATATTTATCGCCGAGTCCTTCATGAAGTTGATCGAGTCGTTCTAGCCCAAATATTAGAATTTACTAAAGATAATCAGGTTCATGCTAGCCAATTATTAGGGATCTCTCGAACAACCTTGAGGAATAAACTGCTCCAGAACGCCACCCCGATCGAATAAATCTCTTAGGCAAAAGTAGATCAGCATTTGTAATTTCTCTTAAGATGACTTTTCTTTCCTGATAAGGAATCTATAATATCAGTTATGGATATTCCCGAATTTAAGAACCTCCAGGGATGTACTGCATTCTATTCAACGATTTTGCAGAATTATCATCCGGAATTAGTACGCAGTATCGTTACTCGACTGCTTCGCCCGCGCAGCCAATGGCCAAACGAAGAACTGATTCAGCGCTGGGTTCAGTCTCTCGATAATCCAGTCGTTATCGATCGGCGCCTGAAAGAGCTTGGAAAAAGCGCCCATACGGTCCTCTGGTTTTCTTACTTTTTCCAAAGAACCTGGTGGGATTTGAATCTCGTGCTCACCATGCTAGCTTCTTTGGGATACGAGGATAGTCTTCAAGGGATCGAATCCTTATTTCAGAGTGGTTTTTTACTCCCCATCCGCCAAGGAAATACGGCGAATCAACCCCCAATCTTAAATCATTTCCAACAATGGCTTAGCGAAGATGCCATACAAAATGGCCGTTTTTTTCTTCATCCAAGTCTAATCATGCGAGCCGCGAATTTCCATCCCGATTGGCCTATATTGGAACCATCCGTTCCCGAAAGTAAGATTGTTCATACCTGCGATGGTCTCGATTTTTTCCTGAGAATCGGAGTTGTACACCAACAATTAAGCCATACACCGATTCATCTTACCCAAGCCAAACTATTCTATAAACGAGACTTGACCAAACTTCAAAACGATCCTCTTTTGAATGCCCCAATCGTCAATCATCTCACCGATCTTCCAGATGCAGGGATTCTCTTTATTCAGCTTGCGCTTCTCTGGCGGATTATCCAAGATACCGACAATGAACTGAAAGCCTGCCCGATGATCGATGGCTGGCAAAAACCGATGCCGATCATTATGCGGCAGTTTCTTAGTCTATTTGCCGAACTGAAAAGCTATGATCCCTTCTTTGGCTACAACCCAGATCAAAATGGGGTATTACCATCGCTGATGCTATTGACTTTCGCTCTATTAGCCAATCAAAACGCCCAACATTTTTTCAGTATCGAGAGTATTGCGAAAACCTGGTTCGATAAACACGTCGTATGGAAAAAAATCCTCCAACGTAAACCAGAAGAGTTGTCTAAAATCTGGTTAGAAAAAATGCTTCTAGGGATATTTTATCCACTTGGCTGGTTAGATGTTTCAGGGCAAGGAACGTCATCTGTGGTGCGCTTGAGTACTCTGGCCAGAGATCTAATAAGCAATGCTCCGGCAGCGGCTCCCTCTTTATTTCCAGGAATTATCGTACAGCCCAATAGCGAAATTATGGTCTATCGCCAGGGTTTGAATCCAGATCTGATTGCCAAATTAACCTGTTTTGCAACCTGGAAAATGCTAGGTTCTGCCTGTGTTTTGGAACTGCAGCCAGAACAGGTTTACCGGGGGCTCGAAGCTGGCTTAGGTTATAATGAAATCATTCAATTATTGCAAAAAAACAGCAGCCGAAATTTACCATCGAATGTAATCGATATCCTGCAACGCTGGTCTAAAAAAAGGGACCGTTTATCTGTTTATACTAACGCCACTCTGGTAGAATTCGTTAACCCTCTCGACCTTGAAAACGCTTTCAAAAAAGAGTTGATCTCCATCAAGCTTACTGACCATATCGGTCTGATTACTGCGAACGAGATCGACTATAAATCGTTTCGCTTATTGGGCAATCGCGATTACGAATCTCAACTCTATCCTTGTATCTCTTTTGAAACGGATGGGGTTACTTTCAAAGTAGATCGCTCTCATTCCGATCTGTTGCTGGAAGCTGAAATACCCCGTTATTCAGAAGCAGTCCCTCACGACTCTATTGGCGAACGCTATTACCGGATCACTCCAGAAATTGTTCAAAAATTGAAAAATCAGGGTATTTCCTCAGCAAACTTCAATGATTGGTTTATGCACCGAGCTGGCATCCCCATGACTCCCAGTGTTAAAATGATGTTCCAGGGAATTTCCAAAGAAGAGATTCTTTTCGCTGAATATCTGATCTTTCGAGTGCCTAATCCATCGATCGCCGATGGTTTAATGCAATGGCCCGCTAGTAGAGCTTTAATTCTCGAACAGATCGGCCCGTGCCATCTTGCCATTGCACATAACCATAAGGACTCTCTAATCGAACTTTTACAACGTTCCCTTATATTGACTAATTCTGGCATCGAATAACAACTAACTTTACCTCAATTCTTTTAAGCATAAACGAATTGATATTTTTCGCTACTTCATTCCCTATCCCTTGCAAAGCATATTGCAAAACGGCATCCCTCGAGGAAATTTGGAGTAGCTACGCTTTAGATAATATAGAACGATTAGTCAATCTCGCAATTTGCGTAATATCTGTAAAAAATAGGGTAACTGTGAGACTATCATGTAAGCGGGGCATGGTTGGTAAAATCTCATTTGCCCAAATCCCCTATCCATATCCAGTTTACCCTCTTGGGTAATCTAAGCTTTAGTATAGCTCTTGTTAAAAATATCGATTGATGATATTGACGAGTCACAAATAATAGGACGAGTGAAAAATAAAAGTCATGGATTAGAACAACTGAGAGTTGATGGCTAACTAAATCATTCATGGTAAATTGGATAATTTTTTGGAATTTCGATTCCGTGGATTACATGCAAAAAATTAAGAATCTCCCTACTGAAATAAGCATCGAACTGTTTAAGCAAAAATTTACGGATAAAGAAGTATCATGATGACACAAAGACGATTGATAGGTAATAAACTGATATTTTTGATCAGTATTTTTGTACTTAACGGTTGTCTAGGAACACCGCGTAAAGAAAAATGTGTCCCAATGCGAATGTCGTTCGCTACGAAGTTGATCGATGTTCAAGCGAATACTCGTGATTATCAAGAAGGGAATCGTTCTACCCCTTTTAATTCAACCGCTTTAACTTCTATCAACTCTAATTCCAACGAATCAACTGCGAAAGGGGTTAAAGATCCAAATCAAGTTGAGCAGGTTTCCTCTGAAAATAACAAGAATCTCCGCAAAATATCGAATTTTGGCAATGATGTTGACTACATTACAAAAATGATGGGACCGACCGCGAATCGCTTAAATAATAATATAAGCACGGTATCTTACACTCCAGGAACGGTCGTCGAAAACGAAACGAGTCCAGGTCAGAAAAATTACTTGGCCATCTCTGGCGGCGGCATGTACGGGGCCTTTTCCGCCGGGATTCTCAACGGTTGGAGCGCACAAGGGAATCGGCCTGTTTTCGATGTAGTAACTGGGGTGAGCACCGGAGCGTTAATAGCCACCTATGCCTTTCTAGGCAAAGATTATGATGAGAAACTCAAATACTTGTATACGAATATCAGTAAAAAAAATATCTATCGTGAGCGGCGGCGAATTTCGTTGTTATGGTCCGATTCTTACGCCGATTCAACCCCTCTCAAGAAATTGATCGAGGCCAATGTCGATTATAACCTTTTGCAAGCGGTAGCAACTGCACACGCTAAAGGAAGAAGATTATATGTTGGCACAACGAATTTAGACACACGGCGATTCATCGTCTGGGATATGGGAGCTATTGCCAGCAAGGGGGATGTCAAGTCGCTGGAATTATATCGCAAAATCTTGTTAGCTTCTAGTTCTGTACCAGGCTTTTTCCCCCCTGTTTTGATCGATATCGAGATTAATGGCAAACCGTATCAGGAACTACATGTAGATGGCGGAGTTACTACAGAAGTATTCATCCGTCCTCAAGATCTTGGACTGGATGTTCAAACCATCCCGCAAGGCGGCAAAAAGCTACTCGGTCATCGGCTTTTCGTAATCGATTCGGGTAAATACTATGCGGAGCCTCAATGTGTTAAACCCTATCTTTCCAGTATTGCATCTGGGACAATTTCTGCTCTTGTCTATGCTAAAACCAGAGACGACTTGTTGCGTTTATATGCCCTTTGTCTAGTAACCGGGATGAGCTTCAACTCGACTGCTGTTCCGCAAGGATTTGCGACCAGTACAGATTCTCTCAGCTTTGATACCAAGCAGATGAGTGCTCTATTTGACTTGGGTTTTGAAATGGGTTCAAGTAACAAAGCTTGGAAACATCTTCCTCCCGGAACCGACCCCGAAGAACAGGTTCTACCGAGATCAGGAATTCAATTTACTGCTCCAGATCTTGACTTTATTCTGGAGCAAGAAATGAGAGGAAAAGTTAGCGGTAAAGCGAATTACCCTAAAACAATCGACAACAAAAAAACTATTGAAAGACTGCCTTGATTGCTAAAACAAATCATGTATACGATATATATCGATCAATCTGATTCGAAACCATTCGATAACATCAAATTAGATAATTCCATGAAGAGGGCCACCACGAACAGCCAATGAATCGACTCTCCTGCTCACTGTTTCATCTTCGATCAGTGCGGGAGCATAGTGAGCCTTTGTTCGAGCATCAATGACCAGAGGACCTGTACAACCCCAATGTTTGTCTTCATAAAAAGCACCGATACCATGTATATCGGTAGCTGGGTTTGAGCGGGTAAAAACAGTCCAAAGAAAATTATTCAAGGTGTGTGAAGTAAAATCACTATCGTCAGAAATGATGATCAGTGGAAACCCTTGCCAATCTTCGATCGGATATTTTTGAACGAGAACCTGATCTACACTTTTCTCGATTTGCACTTTAGATAATTCTCTTTTGGCCTGGACAATCAAAATACCAGGAAAAAGGATTTTGGGATTCGAGAACTCCGTACTTTCCCCTAGCCAATGCCCTAAAGAATGAGGAATGTTCGCTTGTAGATTACGAATCGCCGGTCCTCGAGCGGCAATAACCACCTTAGAGCCTTGATTAAAACCTGTGCCACTGTAATCGAGGGTATCGATAGTAGTTCTTGTCTGAAAATGCAAGTCGCGTCGCCAATCAACCCTTTCGAGAAGATGAACTAAAAAAGATTGGATATTGTGAATATCTAATTCTGGATTATCTTCTTTAGCGACAATCAAGAGATATTTTGCTAAAGATAACTGCCCTTGCCCCAGAATTGCATTGGCTTGCGTCAATAACTCTTGAGGTTCTTTTTGTCGCGAATAAGGCATATATCGTTCACTACCCATTGCTAGGAGCAACGGATGCACCCCTGCTGCATCCACGGCATGAACCGCTTGGACGCCTGGAATGACCGCAGGGATAACCGGGCCGGTCAATTCATGAATCAGAGCACCAAAACTGGTATCTTCTTGAGGCGGGCGACCCACTACCGTAAAGGGCCAGATGGCATCTCGGCGGGCATATATTTTCTCAACTGTCATGACTGGAAAGGGATGTGTAAGGGAATAATAACCCAAATGGTCACCAAAAGGGCCTTCCGGTTTTGTCTGTTCTGGATCGATCCAACCTTGAATACAAAAATCGACTTCTGCGGGCACAGGTGATTGAAACGGTTGATGAGCTGTCCATTCGGAACGGGCCAATTTTAGTCTGCGACCGCCCAATAAACCAGCAAATGCTAATTCGGGTAATCCTTCTGGCAAAGGCATCACCGCTGCGACCGTCAAGGCAGGCGGGCCGCCGACCCAAATCTGCACCGCTAATCGTTGTTTAGCTGCGATGGCTTGGGCATGGTGAACCCCTATACCTCGATGGATTTGATAATGCAAACCGATCTCCCGATCTGGAATATAATCATTCCCACAGAGTTGAACTCGATACATTCCTAGATTCGAATGTCGCCACCCCGGCTTTAGACAACTCTCTGTATAAACCATCGGTAAAGTAATAAAAGATCCCCCATCTTTTGGCCAGCAAACTAGTTGGGGTAAATCTCGGAGCGAAATACTCTGAGCAAAAATAGGAGCTTTTCTTGACGATCTGCCAAGAAATTTGGGTAATAGTTTAGGTAGATAAAAAGGGATTTTTCGAAATCGCCACGGCTTCTTGAATAAATCACCCGGTTCCGTTTTTAACTCGACAAATCGTTGAACAATTTCCAAAGTATCGCGAAATAAAAATCGGCACCTTTCGATGGTGCCAAATAGATTCGATACCATCGGAAACCGGCAATTCTTCACTCGTTCGAATAAAATCGCGGGGCCTTGCTTCTGATAAACTCGTCGTTGAATTTCAGCAGCTTCTAAATAAGGATCGATTTCGACCGAAATTCGAACGAGTTGACCATGCTTTTCCAAATCCGTGATACAAGTTTTTAAGTTAGGATAACCCATCAATTATTGCTCCCTATCAATACAACTTCAACCGATAAAGCTCGATTCGATTCACAAACTCTTTCAAGATCCTTAAGGGGACCATACTGTATAGTGAATGACAAATATATTTTGCTCGCGATTAATCTGGATGATAATCTAGATAATCCCGAATACGAATATCCAGAAGAAATAGAAAACACATTATTTTTTCTAAATTGAAAACTTTCCTTGAAGAGGAACGAGAAAAAGGAGGAATGAGAAAAATGGGTGAGATAGAAATCTGAAATAGAAATGTGAAATAAATCGCAATAATTTTTTCTTTTTCCAATGATTCGAGTTCAAAATTAGCTTTAAATAGGAGAAAGATCCTTCTAGCGATCGGATCGATTATTATGAAAGGATCTTTCTAAAAATCGACTATCTTTTCCCTTTCCCTTTCTTTTTTATTGTAGAAAGGATCACTCGATCAAAATAAGGTCTTTGTCGATCACCGCGCGTATACAGATCTTCCAGGAGTACTTCAAGATTTGGCTGAATCGGTTTATTATTATTGACGGTGATGTTGAGATTATTCCATTCGATCTTAATCGGTTGTTCAAAATTAATCATATCCTTGCCGATCCAGACACTTGCAGTAACAATTCCCCGCGTTTTAAGTTTAATGAGATTACCTTCCACAATTTTACCCCAGATACTCGCTGCAAAAAATTGCCGATTGCTATTGTAAATCAAGAGACTATCTTTACTGATTTGATCCGCGCTGATCCAATAAAAATAATTATCGGTCGAACGCATCGTTCGGAATTCTTCGCCGGCAACAGGGGTAAAATCTGTCGATCTCCCTATATCTCTTGGCGCGCTCGCCCGTTTCTGATGTGACATCCAATCGAGGATGTATTCTGTTTCTCCCGTAAACCAATCGTAGCCCCGCCCCTTATAAAGCACCGCAAGAACCGGATAGCCTTTGTTCATCCAAGGTTCCAGAACTCTTCTCAATCCATCCGAAGCGTTCTGATCCAACACCTCCCCAGAGACTAAATATAAAGGTAACTTTTGATAATTCCGCCAATACTCTTTATATAAAGTCCAGGAAAAATAAGGGCTGATAGCAACGACTCCTGCAAAAATATCTGGATGGGAAGCGCCAAGATCCATCGCCATGGTCCCCCCCTCCCCAGTTCCCATCACGAAGATCCTATCGGAATCGACCTGATAGCCTCGCCGCAAAGACCAGAGAACAGCTTGAAAATAGAGATGATCTTCGGCAGTATAATGATAGATATCATTGAATTTAGCGCCCTGATTCCATTCTGCAACCGCAACGATATACCCTGCTTCATAAAAAGAATCGCCATATCGTTTGAGG
>JAKBAI010000124.1 GCA_021809185.1 Planctomycetota bacterium | reverse complement strand
TATTCTCAAAAACCTAGAAAAGCTTCCGGCAAATGTCCGAACTGGCATCCGTAACAATGCCGGGGGACACTATAACCATACTCTCTTTTGGCAAATGATGACACCGAAACCAACGGAACTCAAAGGCGAGCTGTTAACTGCCATTAATGAAACCTTCAAATCGTTGGAGAACCTTCTCAAGTCCATGAAATCAGCAGCGATGACCCGTTTTGGTAGTGGTTGGGCCTGGTTAGTGTATCAAAAAGGAAAACTCGCCGTTGCTTCATCCCCTAATCAAGACAATTCCATCATGGATGCCAGTGGCTTCCCCCTTTTGGGTGTCGATGTTTGGGAACATGCGTATTATCTTAAATATCAAAACCGCCGAGCAGACTACGTCGATGCTTGGACCAAAATAATCAATTGGGAATTCGCTGCTTCGCGATTTAATGAAGCGAAAAAACTCTAAAAGAGATCATGAAGAATCGACTTTAGTGTTTCTAAATTAAGGGATAAATCTGATGAAGATCGATTTGGAGGTCTAGCCGATAACATCGATCGGTTAGACCTTTCGTCTCTCTGCTCTTTGAGAACTCTTCTAGCGGAGTCAAGAAGAGCGATTCTTCATGAGAAACTTTTTTTAGAGGCCCCATGATTAGAGAGCCTCGGTGAGAAAGAGATCTTCACCAACTAAAACTGCTCGGAGCTAAGTATTCCGAGAAATGGAAAATCCAAAACAGAATCGAGAAAGCCTCTTCCCACATCATTCCATTAAACAAAAAATGGGGGAAGCAACCAGAAAATTCACCCGTTCTAAGTCACCCGTCCTAAAAATGAACGGCACAAAATATACGCAACAAGAATCGAGGAGTTTATGTTTATTTTAAGTGCATTTGCCGATGAAATTAGCCCGAACCCAACGGAGCAAATCAGCGTATTGCAATCCTGCCAGATCGGATTTATCGAACTTCGTTCTGTTTATTCGACCAATATTCTGTCCTTGAGTGGGCAACAACTAAAAGATCTGAAACAATTACTAGACAAAGAGGGGATCAAGATTAGCGCGATCGGTTCCCCAATAGGCAAAATTCGGATCGATGAACCATTTGCCCCCCATCTAGAAAAATTCCAACACGCTATCGATGTTTGCGCATTATTTGAAACAAAGAACATGCGCATATTTAGCTACTATCCTCCAGAAGGATTTCAAGGCGACTGGCACCCCTGGCGGAATGCCGTTCTCGACCGTATGCACACCAAGGCCTATTTCGCAGCGAAAGCGGGGATTCAGCTGTTCCATGAAAATGAACATCGCATCTACGGCGATTCCCCAGAACGGATCGAAGATCTTTTTGCTAACGTCCGTTACCCCCACTTCCGAGCTGCGTTCGATGCCGCCAATTTTGTTTATGGAGGGTTCGACCCCTTACTCGGATGGAAAGCGAGTAAGCCATATCTAGCTCATCTGCACTTCAAAGATTGGCGAGATGGTGCGGAGCACGGCAGTTTAATAGGAGATGGCGATGGTCAATGGCCGCTCATTCTCAAAGAATTAGTCGAAGAAAAATATCATGGGTTTGCGGTTCTGGAACCTCATTTACTTGGCGGCGGACCAACGGGAGGAGCAACAGGCCCTGATAAATTCCCTCAAGCAGTCCAGGCCGCGCGGAGCTTACTTGCTAAACTGGGAGCCGAAGTCCAGTGAATGAACGACAGATAGTCCATATCCGAATCAGCGAATCCGAGGCTGGAATCGCTAGCAGAGATTCCAATCAAGATTCTAATCAAGAATCCCGGGATTCTCCAGTCTCCGCTCCAGAAACTCCAACTAGTTCGAAAGGCGATACCGCTAACGTTCGCCGATCGCTCCCCATCAAAGCGAAAGCGATCCCGGTGCGAATGAGCATCGTTTCCCCTGAAGGGAAGTCGTTTGTCCCTCTTGGCCGCTCTTCGGAATTCCCCATCGGCTTTGGCGAACAGGTCAGCTCTGAACTTTACCTCGATAAAAAAGTTCATTGCTATTTTGATGGGAATGGAGAGATCTCTTTACCAACTCAAACCCCTCTTGAACTTCAATTAAGCAAAGGGTTGCGCTATCGCCCCCGGCAACAAACTTGGCAAGGCAAATCGGGTCAGCTCACATTTCGATTATCTCTTGAAAAAGATCGGCACAGTTGTTTTTGGGACGACAACTGGATTACCGGGGATGCTCGAATTCATTTTTGCGAACCTCACTCGGCCTGGTTAGGCGCAGCAGCGGAAGACATTCAAGTTGCCAATCTACTTCTAACTGAACGGAATATACCTAGCTTTGATGGCCACCAATATCAACACATCGATCATCTGGAAGCCTATAGCGGCAACACCCCTCTGCTGGAAAAGAATGGCCATGTGGTTTCTGTAAACACGTTCCACCAACATGCGGTTCTGGGCCATTTGGCTTTATTACACACTCATCGGCCTATCTTTCCACTGCGCAGTGGTTTCGAATTATCTTCTTCGAACGAATCCACATCTACCTTCGGGACTCACTGGTCGCTAGTGGATTGGTGCGACCAAGCTCATCGCAAAAATGGATTCACGGTTTGGTGCAATGCCAATCGCTTCCAGAATAACCAACGCCTTTCCGAAGGAGTTGTTGCTGCTATACTCCAGAAAATCGATTTTATCGAGTTCGATAGTTTCGACTACAAAGAGCCGTTTCTCCCGTTCTGGTATGCGATTCTAAACTCTGGCTGCTGTTTGGGTATTATCGGTTCCAGTGCGCGCAGTAACAATTGCACCCCTATAGGCGCTATGCGAACCTACGCTTATTGCCCCTTTAAAGAACTATCTATTTATGAGCGCTGGGTGCACGGTTTACAACATGGTGCCACCTTTGTCACCAATGGCCCTCTTCTCGATTTGACGATTAATGGGCACTCGCCTGGGTCAACGATCTTGCTTAAAGAGAACTCCCCCTCGGATAGTCCTCTTTCTGTTCGAATTAAACTGATTGCCTATTTACCGAAGGGGACCGAACGATTAGAATTAATCGTGAATGGTCAGATATATAAACAATTCAAGGCTAGCCCGGAAAATAGATGGATCGAGAAAGAAGAGGAGGTTCCCATATTAGAAAATAGTTGGGTCGCAGCTCGCTGTTGGTCCACAGAAAGCGTTTCTCCGTATCCGCAACAACCGATCTTCGCTCACACCAGTCCTATTTATATCAAAACCCCACAGCAAAAATGGGCTTACGATAAAAAAGCAATCGCTAGCTTAATGAAAATCATCGGCGAAACCCGTTTCTATCTGGAATCTATCGCCTCCTGGAACGATCAAATTCCCAATGAATCCTTAAAATCGCTCAACAAACCAAGAATCCAGGGATCCTTGAACTATCTAGAACAAGCAAAAAAAACTTTAGAAGATAGGCTGATTCAAGCCCCATAAATGCTCGGCGATGAAACTGTAATTCTTCCGACTATAATTCTTCCGACTATTGATGGAACAGATGAGTTAAAAACATGAAGTTTCTCCTCCCTTGGCGCGTTTGGATTATTATCTTAATCCCTATCCTTCTGCTTATGATCGGCACCATCGGCTACCGCGTGGTGGAAGGCCCTCACTGGACCTGGTTCGATGCCCTCTATATGACCAGCATTACTCTAACCACCGTTGGGTATGGAGAAATCCCTTATCGGCTTTCGAATCCCGGACGTGCATTCACCATTTTTCTAATGTTTGGGGGGGTCTTCACTCTTTTTTATACTGTTTCCGAAATTATTCGAATTGTTGTTACTGGAGAGATGCAATCTCTAATAGGAAAAAAACGAATGGAACGAACATTAGCGAATTTAAAGAATCATGTCGTTATTTGCGGCTTTGGTCGAATGGGGAAATTGATCTCTCAAGAATTTGAAAAAGAGAAACAAGCCTATGTGGTCATCGATCACAACGCCGAACGATTACAAGAATCGATGGGTAGATGCGGCGTCACTTTGCAGGGGGATGCCACTTCGGATGATACCCTAAAATTAGCAGGGGTAGAACGAGCCAAGGCTCTGGTAACGGTTTTACCCTCCGATGCCGATAATTTGTATATTACTCTCTCCGCGCGCGTCCTCAACGATCAAATCAAGATTGTCGCCCGCGCGGAAGAACAGGTTGCTGTTAATAAGCTTAAACGAGTTGGTGCTAGCTATGTGGTTGCTCCCTATGTGATTGGCGGGCTGAGAGTTGCGCAAATTGTTTTACAGCCAACTTTGGGTGATGTTCTGGAAAACACGACGCAACCGGGAAATCATGAATTCTTTATCCGAGAAATCGTTGTCCCCGCTGGCAGTGAGTTTCATCAGCTCCCCTTAAAAGATAGTCGAATTCATGAAGATTTTGGGGCGGTTATCCTTTTAATTAAAACACCTCAAGGCCAAAATATCTATTACCCGCAAGGCAATACCATTCTCATCGAAGGGGCGGTATTGGTCATTGTTGGCAATCGCGACAAGATTCTTGAATTGGAAAAGCGCATCCAAAAATCGATGCTCGAAGAAAAAAACAAGAAATCGAACTAAGCGATAATCAATATAAGTAGTTATCAATTATTAGGAAACTAGTTGGGTATTCAGTGAATCTTCGATGATCGCTCCTAACTCTTCTAAACTGGATTCGCCTAGGGAATGGCATTTATGATTTGCAAAAAGTGCCAGAATGAGATGCTGTCTAAAAATCGACCGCTGTTGATTTTAGTAGGTTCTTTTATTTTTACAGGCACTTTTCTGAGTATCATTTCAATCTGGTTGATCCCTCTGGCTCTCCTTGCCGGATCAACCGGTACCTATCTGATTATCTGGGGAACTTTTGGCAAGGGTCGGTGGTGCCGGCATTGCAAACGATTTTAATGGAGTTTTATCGGAGTTCTAACGAAGATGATCGAAATTGATTTCTGAAAATCCGTTAATTTCTAAACTCCGATGAATTCGGTTAACGGAACCACTAAATCATCGCTTTTCCGCTAATACACACCAAAATATAATGCTTACCCGAATACTTACTCGAATACTTACTATTGAATAAAAATATAGTCGTATAACACTCCAAATCGAATTGGGATTCGTTCGCATTTCGAACTATCTTTTCCTGTTTTTTGATGGGGAAATTCGATCTTAAAAGCCATACGACTATATCGACATTAAAGTATCAATAAAATTGAGGTATAAATAAAATACCCGGTTAGCCTTATCCTTTTAGTTGTAATTCTTTTGGCAGATCGCGCGTTGCTTCGAGTGACTCCCCTGTTTCTAACAGAGATTTCAGCGACGACAGTATTTGCGGCCAACCATTGGCAACCCCATGGATCAATTGCGAATTAGGCAAATCGATCTCATGGACAAGGGTTAATTTCACACTTTCGCCGATCTGCTCCAAATCATAGCTCATGTGCGAATACCCATCCGCGTGCATTTCTGGAATAAACTCATTCCGCCATTCGATTACCAATTTATGTGGCGGATCGATTTCCAAAATCTTCCCGCTATCCGCTACACGACCATCCGCAAAGCGAATACACCACGGGGAACCAATCTGCCAATCCGATTCTTGTTGCGTGTTTACCCAGTATTTTCGGGTATAGTCTGGATCGGTTAAAGCTTGCCATAGCTTTTCTTTGCTGGTTCGAATATAGATCACATAGACAAAACGAGATTGCTTCATTATAATTTCTTAACCTTTCTTTTCTTCGATTCTGTAAACAGATCAAGCCCTGCGAAAGCTAATTCCACGCCGTTTTTGTACGGGAATCAGCAATCGATTTACTGCCATCTTATTTCGCATCACTCTTACAATTCTCTCTAGTTATCGCCAGCGGTTCCCCTGTTTCTAACAGAGATTTTAACGACGAAAGTATTTGCGGCCAACCGTTCGAAACTGCTTCGATGAGCTTCGATTGCGGGACATCGATTTCGTGGATAACCGTTAAGCGTACACTATCCCCCAGTGCCACTAACTCATAAGTCATTTGGGAATAGCCCTCGGCATTCAATTCAGGCTTCCACTCATTTCGCCATTGAACTATCATTTTATGCGGTGGCTCCGATTTCAGAATCGTACCACTATCGGCTAATTTGCCATTGGGGAATCGTAGACTCCAGGGCGAACCTGGTTGCCAATCCGATTCTTGTCGCATATTCTTCCAGTATTTCCTTGAAAACTCCGGATCAGTCAAAGCTTGCCATAGCTTTTCCGGCGTTGTCCGAATTAAAATGACATAAACAAAACGAGACTGCTTCATCGATTTTTCCTTCCTTTTGTTCGATGATTTGAAATAAAACAAACGTTTCTAATAAAACAATTTTTACCCGATCGGATCGATCAATATCATGAGGCTTGAAGCTCGAAGCTTGATTATATTGCTGTTTCTAACTCTTATCTGATTTTCAACTAGATGAATCGCTTTTTTCTGAATCTACACCAACGTTTTATCTCTTTTTTTGAGTGTTGGTATCGTTTTTTCGTTGAGAATTTTTATTGGCCTCTTGTTCATTATTCAAGCTTTGCGGCTCAATACTAATTTCAGCTATATTCTCATGATTCGTAGTTGGGTTCTGTTCGAGCTGATCCTTTAATTGACTCAGCATATTTAATGGAGAATGATCAAATCGAGAGATCCACCGATCGGCAATCTGATGAATTGGCACCGGGTTCAAATAGTGCATTTTATCTCGCCCCTGCCAGATAACCACCACGAGATTAGCTTCTTGTAATAGATTTAAATGCTTGGTAACCGCTTGCCGACTCATTTGTAATCCTTCACATAACTGAGTTAATGTTTGACCATTTTCTATTCGCAATCGATCGAGCAACATCCTCCTGCTGCTATCTGCCAACGCCTTAAATACTTTATCAAATTCTTCATCTTTATTATTCACATTTACATTATGCAACCTTTTGGTTGCATGTCAAGCCTAATCGAAAATTTTTTTCCATTTTTTGTGAGAATTATTTGTAACTGCATCATCTAAACTTTTCGCCGAATTTGATGTTACTCTCTATGAGTTTTTCGCGAAATCCTTTAAGGAAAACTTGATAGAAAACTTGAAGGAAAACTTGAAAGAAAACAGGTAACCGTGGGTAAATATGCTTTCCGTCTCTTTGTATCGGTGCCATTCGCTCATATAATATCTAACCACCGGAACACAGAACCAAAAATAGGATGCTATAGGATACCAAGAACTTTTTCGTTCTATTTTACCACGGTTCAAAGCTTATATTTAACAATCGATTGGGAGATCTTGTTCATGACATTCTGCAAAGGCCAATGGCCATCTTATCTATCTTTGAGCAGTTTACTGCTTTTTATGCCCTCAGGAGTAATTGTCGCTAAAGATCCTCTCCCAACCTATGCGAATGTCTCGTATGGTCAACACCCCCATCAAATTTTGGACATTTATATCCCTAAAGATGGTACCCCGCCTTACCCTGTTTTTATCTGGTATGGTGGGTTATGGCAACCCGCTAAACATCCCGTGAATTTAGGGTATTTCGCTAAAGAGAATATTGCCATTGTTTCTGTAGAACTGCGGACCTTCAACGATGCGATTGCCGATAAAGTCTCCCCGCCGATGACCTATATCGGCGCTGATGCCTGCCGGAGTGTGCAATTTATTAGGTATAACGCCAAAAAATATCGATTCGATCCAGAAAGAATTGCTGTTGGGGGTGGTTCCCAGGGTGCCCTTCCAGCGCTTTATGTGGCTACGAGCAGAAACCGAGCGGACGCAACCGCCAAAGAGGAATTGAATCGAGTATCGACTTTGGTAACCTGTGTCGCCGCTTTCCGCAGCCAACCGAGTATCGATCCGAAACGAATGCAAGAGTGGGTGCCCGGGGTTGAATGGGGTGCTCCCGCTCTCGGCTATTCTTTTAAAGAATCACTTCAAAAGCGGAATGAACTCGAGAAAGTTATTTCCACTTGGTCGCCTGATGCCCTGCTCCATGCGAAGTGCCCTCCCATCTATTTCGAAAATAATTGGGGATTAACAAAGCCCGAAGGGATTGGCGAAACCGATTATAAAGTTCACTCCCCCGCTTGGGCTTTGGGATTTCAAAAATTGGCCAGAGAAAAAGGGGTCCGATGTTACGTTCAATACCCTGGCCATCCGACAAAAGAATATAAAAACATTTGGGATTTCGTTGCCAAAGAACTAAAAAAATAGCTTCTCAAGATGAATCTAAATAATTGATCTAAATTATTTTGCCATAGAAATTCCCCCTCCCCTTTGAATCAACTCAACCCTCTACGCGAATTCAGTTGAATCATTTTTGAAGAGGGAAAAGTTCCTATTTAATCTTTCACGGCAAACGAATTGAAAAATCGAGTTGTCGCACCACTTGAACCGATAATCTTCTTTCCCCGAATCTCGAGCTGATACACCTTTTCTGGCGATCGCTTCTCTTCCATCAAATACCGTATCACTTTGTTCCCGTTTGGGGATCGATATTCTAATTCTATCCCTGTAAATTTTTTTTGACGATTCTTTTCATTCACCGTACTCTCCCGAACAAGTTTATTGTCCGCTAATTCATTTTCTTTGGCTTTGCGATTGTTGACAATCAACTCCAACGAAGCAGAAGCCACTTTGGTTTGATCCAGGTGATTCACCATTAGGAATAGTTCAACCCCTTCAAAGGGACGTTTCACATAACAACCTTTAGCAAATTGAAAAACAGGGTCTACTAACTCCGGTTCATATTCCGTGAACTGTCCTGGAAATTCAATGGCGATCTTACCCTCATCAAAACTGCTCTTTTGCCAAAAATAGTCGGCAATTACCCCATTATGATACTGAAAATACAAAATGACCAATCCAAATAAGAACAGAGTAAACAGTGCGAGATAGACAATTTCTCGAAATCGAATCGGCTCTCTCTTTGTTGAGTTTTGGTTTGTTACTTTTCGCCGCCAACTCTTCTGCTGTGATTGATCCTGTGATTGCTCCTGTATCTGCTCCTGTTGATCCGCTTTTTCTGTGCTCCGCCGATTTTTTCGCGGTAGAGCAATCGCATCATCCAGAGAAATGGGGAACTCCCCAATCTGCGCAGGACTTCGATCAGCTATATTACTTTGTTTGTTTTCTGGCAAAGAACTTACTTTCGCTTCTTCAATTGGATTGTCTAATCCCTTTGGGGAAGGATTCTTAGTAATCTGATCTTCATCTCTCTGCGAAGTCGATTGCGCAGCAGAATTCGTTGACTCAGAAATCGGTCCTTCGGATCTGTTCGAAACCGCATTGGACAGAGCATCTTTTAACGAAATGCCACACTGAGGACAAAATTTTATATTCTCGCTGTTAGCTAATTCGTATCGGCAATTGGGACAGGGAAAAATTGCATTCAATCGATAGTTCCTTTATGCTTCCTTTATGGTTCCTTATGTAGTATGAAACCTTCCCTCGCACTAAAAGGGATGTTTTTACCTCAACCCAGCTTCATTCTGACTCATTTCATTATAGAAACGATTTTCAGGCAATTAAGATTTAATGGTTTTTATTCGCTTCGTAATGGTTCACGAGGTAAATAGATTTAATTATAATAAGCCTATGCACGTTCTGCTCACTGATTTTATGAGAGCGAATCCAACCATTAGACAACGATCATCGACAAGTTTTCCTGCCACCACGATCTGCTATTCAACTTGGTTCAATCTATTCATCTTAATTTAATCTTATCATAAGATAATTATTAAACCTCTAACTTCGATTCAATTAAAATCTTGTAATATACAATTGAAACCCACAAAAAACTTTTATAAAAATTGTATTAGCAGTAATTTAAAAGTACCGTTCAACGGAACTTGACGATGACTCGACTAGGAATCTTACATGGAACCCCTCTTTCAATGTATCTATCCCGATTGCAATAAAGTATTTTATTTTTCCATCGAAAAGTTCTGTCCTTCTTGTGGTCGGCTGTGCAGATGCCCTCATGAAGATTGTGGATCAGTACTCAATAGCGAATCGCTTGCGGATACTTGCCCCAAATGCAACAAATCGACAAAGATCACTCTTATTCAAGGCAACATGGGAGAACGCGATTCAAAAGCCCCTCTCCAGACTCAACCCTATCCGAATTGCCAAGAAACTCAACGGGCTGTTCCTAGTCCTGCTAATAATGGTTACGATCGCTACGACGATCATCCGGATTCTCTTGGTAAGATTAATCGATTTATCCTCAAAGAAGAGATCGGTCGCGGGGCTTTCGGTGCTGTCTATAAAGCTTTCGATTCTCATCTTGAACGCGATGTCGCTATCAAACTCCTCTTGCAAAAATTCTCTAGCGAAGATTCCCTCGAAGCTCGCCGATTCCAACGCGAAGCTCAAGTCGCTGCCGATTTACGTCATCCCAATCTCGTCCCTGTTTATGAAAGCGGTATCGAACAGGGCCAACCTTTTATCGTTATGAGCTATTTTAAGGGAGGCACCCTAAAAAAACACCTTCAGATTGACTCTAACTCGGAAACTCCTTGCCAATTACTCCCCTTTACAACGGTTGCCCATATCGTTCGTGAGATTGCCGAGGGACTTGCCTATGCCCATTCTAAAAAAGTGATCCACCGCGACATTAAACCAGCTAACATCTTGCTCGACAACAAAGAAGATACTTCTGACCATGACTCAAGCCAAGGTTCCTCAACTCCCTCTGAATTCAAACCCCTTATTGCTGATTTTGGCTTAGCCTATCATGAATCGGCAACAAGAGCGACACAAGCAGGGAAATTAGTCGGAACGCCTGCCTATATCGCCCCCGAACAAATCAACGCGAAAGAGAGCTTTGCCAGTGATCAGTATTCCCTTGGGGTTCTTTTCTACGAAATGCTCACAGGAGTTTTACCCTTCACCGGCTCCGCTAAAGTCGTTCTCCACGCTCATGAACATCTGCTTCCTCCACCACCACAATCTCTACGATCAGAAATCCCTGCGGATTACCAAGCGGTTTGTCTGAAATGTCTCGAAAAAGATCCCAAAGATCGTTATGAAAACTGTTATCAGCTCGCGGAAGATCTGCGTCGATTAGAAATTGGGGAACCGACCTTCGCACACCCTTTAACCCGCTCCCAAAAATTCCTGCGTTGGATCAAAAAGAATCCGGTGATTGCCAGCTTGAGTGGCTCGATCGCTCTTTTACTGCTCATAACTGCCCTTATCACCACTTTCCTCACCATCCGAGCCAATTCCCAAGCGGAGCGCGCTAATTCTGAAGCAGTGCGAGCTGACCAAGCTGCCAAAGAATCTCAAGAGCAGACTCGATTGAAAGATATACAGCTTAGGATCAGTCAAAACAATCTGCGCGGTATATACTATACTCGAATGATCGGTTTGCACGAAGGGGATTACGATCCTGCAGAGATCCTCGGTTGGCTTGAGGATCCGAAGATCTTTCCTCCAGATAAACGCGATTTAGCTTGGAATTTTTATGCGAACTATTATCATCGCCGTCTTCCCAAAACCCTCAAAGGGCATACCAGTTTGATCATGTGTTTAACGCTGAGTAGCGATGGCAAAACCCTCTTCACCGGATCAGTGGATAGCACCGCTCGCATCTGGGATGTGACCACAGGGCAACAACGGGCCGTCCTCAAGGGCCATTCTGCTCCTATCACTTGTTTAATGCTGAGTAGCAATGGCAAAACTCTCATCACCGGATCAGCGGATAACACCACCCGCATCTGGAATGTCGCCACGGGGCAACAACGTGCCGTCCTCAAGGGTCATACAGGTTTTATCAACTGTTTAACACTGAGTAGCGATGGCGAAATACTCTTCACAGGATCAAAGGATAGCACCGCCCGCATCTGGGATGTCGCCACGGGGCAACAACGGGCCGTTCTCAAGGGCCATTCTGGTTTGATCAGGTGTTTAACGCTGAGTAGCGATGGCAAAACCCTCTTCACTGGCTCCGATGATAAAACTGCCCGCATCTGGAATGTCGCCAACGCTCAACAACGGGCGGTCATCAATGGCCATACTGGTCCTATCTTGTGTTTAATGCTGAGTAGGGATGGCAAAACCCTCTTCACTGGATCAGAAGACAACTCCGCCCGCATCTGGAATGTCGCCACGGGGCAAGAACGGGCTCTCCTCAAAGGGCATACCGGTTTGATCCGTTGTTTAACGTTGAGTAGCGATGGCAAATCGCTCTTTACCGGATCATATGATAACACTGCTCGCATCTGGGATGTCGCCACCGCTCAACAACGGGCTCTCCTCAAGGGACATACAAATGGGATTAGTTGTCTAACACTTAGCAACGATGGCAAAACCCTCATCACCGGATCATTTGATAACACCGCTCACATCTGGGATGTCGCCACCGCTCAACAACAGGCAGTTGTCAATGGCCATACGGATGGGATAAGTTGTCTAACGCTTAGTAGCGATGGCAAAACCCTCATCACCGGATCATATGATAACACCACCCGCATCTGGAATGTCGCCACCGCTCAACAACAGGCAGTTGTCAATGGCCATACTGAACTGATCAATTGTTTAACGCTGAGTAGCGATGGTAAAACCCTCTTCACCGGATCAAGCGATAGCACCGCCCGCATCTGGGATGTCGCCACCGGGCAACAACGTGCGGTCCTCAAAGGCCATACGGATACTATCAGTTGTTTAACGCTGAGCAGCGATGGCAAGACGCTCATCACTGGCTCCGATGATAAAACCGCCCGTATCTGGGATGTGACTTCAGGACAACAATTCGCCCTTCTCAAGGGCCATACGGATGCTATCACTTGTTTAACGCTGAGTAGCGATGGCGAAACACTCTTCACAGGATCAAAGGATGGCACCGCCCGCATCTGGAATGTCGTCACGAGGCAACAACAGGCTGTTCTCAAGGGGCATACTGGTTGGATCTCTTGTTTAACGCTGAGTAACGATGGCAACTCCCTCTTCACAGGATCAAAGGATGGCACCGCCCGCATCTGGAATGTCGCCACGAGGCAACAACAGGCTGTTCTCAAGGGGCATACTGGTTGGATCTCTTGTTTAACGCTGAGTAACGATGGCAACTCCCTCATCACCGGATCAGATGATAAAACCGCCCGCATCTGGAATGTCGCCACGAGGCAACAACGTTTCGTCCTCAAGGGCCATACTGGTCCTATATGGTGTTTAACCTTGAGTAGCGATGGCAAGATGATCTTCACCGGATCAGATGATAAAACCGCCCGCATCTGGAATGTCGCCACGGGGCAACAACAGGCTGTTCTCAAGGGCCATACTGGTCCTATCTTGTGTTTAACGCTGAGTAACGATGGCAAAACGCTCTTCTCCGGATCCCGAGATAGAACCACCCGTATCTGGGATGTCGCCTCGGGGCAACAACGGGCTCTCCTCAAAGGCCATAGTAAACTGATCTGGTGTTTAAAACTGAGTAGCGACGGCAAAATGCTGTTCACCGGATCAAGCGATAGCACCGCCCGCATCTGGGATCTAGCACCAAGACCATAGGAGCAGAGTTCACCGCTCGGCTAGCCCCTAGAAATAACGGGGAATAAGTAGGCTTAAACTACTTCTCCTCTGCTCCTGTCGCCGCCTTTTCATTTTCGATTGTGTTTGCTATATTGAATATGATTATAATCAATGATTAAATTGAACTTGACGATGACTCGACTAGGAATCTTACATGGAACCCCTCTTTCAATGTATCTATCCCGATTGCAATAAGCTATTTGATCTTCCCATCGAAATGTTCTGTCCAGCTTGTGGTCGTCTATGCCGCTGTCCTCATGAAGATTGTCGATCGGTTTTCGATAGCGAATCGCTTACCGATACTTGCCCCAACTGTCACAAATCGACAAAGATCACTATTATTCAAGACATCATAGAAGACCACGTTCCAAATGTCCCTCTCCACACCCTTCGCCAGACCCAAGACGATCCGAATGACCATGACCCTCAAGGAGATGCTCCTAGTCCTCCTCTGAAAGAAAACGATCCTTCCAATCGTGCGGATTCTCTTGGTAAGATTAGTCGTTTTATTCTCATCGAGGTGATCGGAGAAGGGAGTTTCGGAATTGTCTATAAAGCTTTCGATTCTCATCTCGAACGCGATGTCGCTATCAAAGTCCTGCAAAAATTCTCTAGCGAAGATGCCCCCGAAGCGCGCCGCTTCAAACGCGAAGCTCAAGTCGCTGCCGATTTACGTCATCCCAATCTCGTCCCTGTTTATGAAAGTGGGATCGAACAGGGACAACCTTTTATCGTCATGGGCTTTTTTCAAGGGGGGACTCTTGAAAAATACCTCCGGGTTGACTCCACCTCCGAGAGACGTTGCCAATTACTCCCCTTGGCAACGGTGGCTCATATCGTTCGCGAGATTGCCGAAGGACTTGCCTATGCCCATTCCAAAAAAGTGATCCACCGCGACATTAAACCGGCTAACATCTTACTCGACAACATTGAACATGCTTCTGCTCATGACTCAAACGACGATTCCTCAACTCCCTATGAAATCAAACCGCTTATTGCTGACTTTGGTTTAGCCTATCGAGAATCGGCCATAAGATTGACTCAGACTGGAAAATTCGCTGGCACCATTGCTTATATGGCTCCGGAACAAATCAACGCTAAAGAGAGCTTTGCCAGTGATCAGTATTCCCTTGGGGTTATTTTCTACGAAATGCTCACAGGAGTTTTACCCTTCAGCGGGACCGCTAAAGTCGTCCTCCATGCTCATGAACATCTGTCTCCTCCACCACCGCAATCGCTACGGCCAGAAATCCCCGCGGATTACCAAGCGGTTTGTCTCAAATGTCTCGAAAAAAACCCCAAAGATCGTTATGGAACCTGTTATCAGCTCGCGGAAGATCTGCGCCGATTAGAAATTGGGGAACCGACGTTTGCACGCCCTTTAACCCGCACGCAAAAATTCCAGCGCTGGGTCAAAAAGAATCCGGTGATTGCCAGTTTAAGCGGTTCAATCGCTCTTTTACTGCTCATAACTGCCCTCATCACCACTTTCCTCACCATCCGAGCTAATTCCCAAGCGGAGCGCGCTAATTCGGAAGCAGTGCGAGCCAATTCCCAAGCAGAGCGAGCCAATTCCCAAGCGGAGCGAGCCAATTCCCAAGCGGAGCGAGCCAATTCAGAAGCATTGCGAGCTGATCAAGAAGCCAAAAAAGCTGGCCAAGCTGCTATAAAAGCCAACCAAGCTACTAAGAAAGCCGAAGAAGAAACTAAGAAAGCTCAAGAACAGACTCGGTTGCTAGAAATTGAAAAAGAGAAAGTTGTCCAAGCAAAAAAGGCAACAGAAAAACAGCTCGGGATCAGTCAAGACAATCTGCGCGGTATATACTATACTCGAATGATCGGCTTGCACGAAGGGGATTACTCAGCCGAGGAGATCCTCGGTGGGCTTGAAGATCCGAGCATCTTTCCTCTAGATAAACGCGATTTAGCTTGGAATTTTTATGCAAACTATTATCATCGCCGTCTTCCCAAATCCCTCAATGGCCATACGGGTGGTATCAATTGTTTAACACTGAGTAACGATGGCAAAACCCTCATCACCGGTTCATGGGATAACACCGCTCGCATCTGGGATGTGGCCACAGGGCAACAACGTGCCGTCCTCAAGGGCCATTCTGCTCCTATCACTTGTTTAATGCTGAGTAGCAATGGCAAAACTCTCATCACCGGATCAGAGGGTAACACCGCCCGCATCTGGGATGTGACCACAGGGCAACAACGTGCCGTCCTCAAGGGCCATACTCTTCCTATCACTTGTTTAACGCTGAGTAGCGATGGTAAGATGATCATCACCGGATCATATGATTA
>JAKBAI010000123.1 GCA_021809185.1 Planctomycetota bacterium | reverse complement strand
TCCGAGGTCTAATCCGAGGTCATGGCGGCAGTTAGATTCGCGTTCGTATAGACATTTTGCACATCTTCTTGATCATCGAGAGCCTCCATGATCCGAAAAATCTTTTTGCCAACTTCGACATCGACATCGATATACGATTTCGGCAGCTGAACAATTTCGTTGGAAGTAATAGGGATATGTGCTTTGGTCAATGCCTCGATTGTTCCGTTGAAAGATCCCACATCGCAAATAATTTCAAAATTCTGATCAATTTTTTTAAGATCATCTGCACCGGTTTCAAGGATAATATCCATTAGATGGTCTTCGGTCGCTTTTTGGCAATCAACAAGAATGATCCCTTTGCGATCGAAAAGATAAGCGACACAACCGGGCGAACCCATGTTGCCGCCCCCTTTGTCGAAAACTTTACGGATTTCCCCATTGGTTCGATTACGGTTATCGGTGAGAACTTCTACAAGGATAGCCACTCCACCAGGACCATATCCCTCGTAGAATAACTCATCCATCGTGTCCCCAGCAAGTTCTCCCGTCCCTTTCTTAATCGCCTTTTCAATCGTATCTTTGGGCATACTCACCGCTCGCGCTTTATCGATAGCGTATCGTAATTTCAGATTCGCATCGGGATCTCCACCGCCATGCCTAGCGGCGATGATGATGTAACGTGACAGCTTGGAGAATAGTTTCCCACGTTTCGCATCTGCTGCCCCTTTGGCCCGCTTGATTGTAGCCCAATGACTGTGACCTGACATGGTATTTCCTTTCCGAGTATTTGTAACTATTTAGTGAATGGAAAGCGATTTTTGCCGAGAATATTGCCGAGAAATAAATGATCCATTATGATTAAATTCTTCAGAACTGGAAATGGATTTTGGTAGGCTTCAACGAATCCCGATAAAAGTTTAATTTTTGTTTCTAGTTAATATCTCTTTATCGATTTCTTTATAAGGAAAAAGTTTTATTTTATAAATCGGAGTTTTTCCCAATTCCATTTACATTGATTATATTTTCTCGATTTCTCTGCTTTTCTGCCGATCCATTTTTACTATGATCAATTCACCATTTATTATAGGCTAAAAGCGAAGAAAGCAAAAATAATTTTTCAAGGCTAATAAAGTTATCGAGTCGAGATCATTTTGATTTTTCTTTCGGTATCTTCTAGATGATTTTTTTGGTCAAAATTGGATTCAGATCGAATCCATCTTAACGCATTTTCCCAACAATCTTTGGCTTTGTCATGCTGTCGAAATTTGAAATAGAGATCACCGAGATGATTCCAGACCAAAGGGTCGTAAATCCCATCGCTTAGTGTAGCTGCTTGTTCCAAACATTTTTTGGATTCTTCCCATTTTTCTTGCCGGAATAAAACCCATCCTAAACTATCGAGATAAGCTGCATTTTCCGTAAATGGAATATCTTTTTTGCGATTGTAACGATCAAGTTCAATCGCTCGTCGTATCAATTTTTCTGCTTCTTCGAGATGGATGTTCCTATCGGCATAATTGAAACCGAGATTGTTATTAACTAGGGCATCGTTTGGATTTTCTTCTAACAGTTCTCTTAGAATTTTTTCGGCTTCTAGATGTTTTTTGAATTGAGAATAAATGGAAGCTAGAGTGACTTTAATTTCTCGTTTTGCTTTAGAAGACAAAGTTTTAGAGAGAAGATTATCTGCCTCTTTAATGGCATCATTCAACCGATTGGCATTTGCATAGGTCATCAATTTTTGACGATAGCATTCTACTTGTGTTTCATCCGATGGAGCAGAACTGGCTATCTCATCTAATAATTTGAGTGCAGGTTCTATCCTTTTATTATTTGCTAGAGCTACCGCATAATAAAATCGGAATGGCCAATCACTCAATCGATTGGGGTTTTTACGAGAACGAATTAGATTATTAGCAACAAACTCTACTTTATCCCAGCGATGAACCATCGAGAGAATTCGCAGCCACTCTAAGGCAATCTCATCTGATCGATAACCAATCGCAATTTCATAACTTCGTTCAAGAAACCGATCCGCATCTTCATAACGTTTAGCTTGAAGTGCCATTTGACATAATAATTGCCAAAGTTTAAGCGACTGAGGACCATCTTTCTCTTGAAAAATGTATCCCCGCGCGCTCTTGAATAGCTCTGGAAACCATTGTGGATGGGCTAAAATTACTTTGCTTATAACTCCGAATCGATCTATCTTTTCTGAATTTGGGTTTCTGAGTTCGGAAGATTTTTCTTTTTCAGATAGACTCAGTTCTAGTATCGAAAGTATCTTTCCGGCACGATGCAAACGGTACTCGATTTCTAAATATAGAGAATAGACTTCCGAAGAGGGATGAGTAATTATCAACTTTTCAAGCTCCGAAGTTGCTGACGTAACGGACTCTGTAACTTGGCTGAGTTGTTGCAAATACAATAGTTTAAGATCTAAACGATCGGGGTTTTTTTGCGATAATCCTTTAAGAAATGGCAAAATATCTACTATCTTCCCAGTTTTTTCTAGCAAATCCAATTTCGTTTGATACGGAATAATTTCTCGAGGATCGGTCTCGAGGTAAAGATTCAAGTAATTTAATGCTTCTTGGTAAGATTGCTTTCGATAGGCAATCTGGCAGAGAAACCAATTCAATCTTGCCGCAGCTAATTTCCCATTTAAATCATGGAGGGCAAGCCATTCTTGCTGAGCCATGTCAAAAAAACGCAATGCCAGATCGAACTCTTTTTCTTCCAAGTAGAAATGCGCTATTTGTTCATATGATTCGATTTGTTTATTTAATAATTCGTGTTCGGAAAGATCTAAGGATTTTTTTAGTTGTTTCAGCGAGGACTTGAATAAGTGGATTAAACCTAATCGAAAATATTTTTCGCTAGGACGGTCATGGATCTTTTCCGCAAGCTCGATCCCTCTCTTATAAATATTCCAGAGTCGCTTAGAATAATCGTGCAGAATATCTTCTTTAGGAGTATATTTCTCGGATTCTTTTAACCAGTGAATTGCTTCTTGTTTGTTGGCTTGTTCCGCCAAAAGCATACCGAGCTGATACGCTGATTCGCTATCTTCCGGAGAACTTTTGAGAATGGCTTTTGCAATTTGAACAGCTTGTAGCGGTCGATCTAAAAGTAAATAGATGTTTAAAAGTTCTCGTTGAATTTCCAGACTCTCTGGATCAAACCGTTTAGCCTCTTCGAGCTGATGCAACGCCTCGATCCAGGCATCGTTATGGTGATGCCACAAAGCAGTAGCAAATTTTGCCTTCGCCGTCCGTAAATGGAGTTCCGACTGAGATTGATCCCATTCTTCTCGGCTAATGGGTTTCGTCGATATTACGGCTATTTTGCCTTCTAAAGAGACTTGGGCAAATCCGAATCTGGGAAAACACAATATCCCACACAAGAAAAAAAGCACGATAAATCTTTTTTTCACCATTTGCCCCTTTTCGATATTCAGTACATTCTTTCAATCTTTTTACTCTGTGACCCTGTTTATCGGCAGAAAGAGATTAGTTTGACATTTATATTATAAATTCAAGAACGAACTTGTCATTAAAAGTAATAATTTAATACGGATTGATAATTTGGGTAATTGATCGATTTGTGATTTTTCTGGCTTTAAAAGTAAAAAATAGGAAGTAGCTTGGGGAAAATGAAAATAAGAAACAATCGTTAAATAGTTAATGTTTCGATTGTTTCTTATTAAGATAATATGTTAGGGTGTGAGCTTCTCGATAACAAATTGATTATTGTCGATCGAGACAGTCGATCCAGCGTAAAAGATCTTGTAAAGTTCCCTCACCTTGCTCTGCATCTAGATATTGCTTACCGAGACCAGGAATCTCCCGAACAAAAACGGAGTACTTTTTCTCAGCAAGTTTTGTCTTGCTCGATGAGATATTTTTTGCGATCGTGTCCGATAAGCCATAAGAAATAAAGAATTGCAGTCTTTGTGTTGGGACAATGTCTTTTGGTTGGCTGGCCAACACCGCTCCATGAGCAGCAACTCCTCTGAAAATATCTCGCGCTCTAAAACCGAGATAAAAAGCCATTTGCCCGCCAATCCCAGATCCGTGGGCGATAACTCTCTGTTTGTCGATGGTATAAACTTTCATGACATCCTTAACATCACTCAGGATGCTTTCGCTTTCGCTTGGGGTCCATCCCTCTTTTGCTTTGGAGATTGGACCAAGCATGATCAAATTGTAATCGCGGAGGTACGGTGCCCATATGCTAGCCATGTCATCGGCATCGCGTCCTTGAACATCGGCGGGGTGTAACCAAACAACTAGACCGTGAGCCACGTTCGGATCATAACTCGTTGGCACATACATCCAATATTTAGTCCCGAGAGCTGGATTTTCTCGTTTCAAAAAGCCTACGGGGGGTTTGGAGACCTCTTTTTTCTTGGGGGGTGTTTTGTCTAGTTTGTCTTTGTCTAGTTTTTCTTTGGATGGAGTATCTTTAGATTTAGTGTCTTTTGGATCCTCTTTTTTTGGAGAACTATTGTCATCCTTTTTATCTGAAGGGACTTCTCTAGGTGGGATAGGATCCTCTTTTTTAGGCCGAGGATCTTTTTTTCCAATCGGTGGGCCAGTGGGAGGCCCAACCACTTTAATCGGGTTCCCATCTGAATCTAATGGGACGACATCTTCTAATGGATCCAAAGCACGCTTTTTGGTGGAATCTTCTGTTGGAGGAATAAGCAATGGAATATCATCGATTAAATCGGTAAGCTGGACAGTGACGACATTGAATTTTTTAGTCTCTTTTTTCTTTACTAAAATTCGAATTTCATTCCCCGAAGTAAAACGGGACATCAAATCGCTAAACGCGATATTTCCAGCGAAGGAAATAAAGGGTTGTCCCTTGGTCTTTTTTCCAGGAACGGGGTCAGAGGATTCAGGTAATACCGATTGGATTCCCATAATTCGATCCCCAGGTTTCAATCCCGCTTTTTCCGCGGGGCTGCCGGGATAGACATAGCGAATTTCAACCCCTACCGCGGGATCGTCTCGAATAAGTAATACACCTAAAAACCCACTTTCAAAGGCATTTTGCGAACTATTGAGTACGAGTGAATCAAAGAAAATCTCTTTTTTCCCCCGCCTAATTTTGAGCGAGACTTTATCCCCTTCGTAGAGTTGACGTAAAATAGTCAACATTTGGGCTTGATTGACAACCGGTTTGTGATTTATTTCGAGGATAAGATCACCTCGGCGTAATCCCGCTTTTGCCGAACTAGATTTAGGAGAGACAATACCGAGAGTAGGCGGATTATCAAACATATCTTGCGGATTTTGCAAACTAAAACCAAGCAGGCCTTTTCGTAGGGTGACAGTTTTTTCTTTGGTTCCTTTTTTCAGTTTTGGAAGGACCGCGAGAATATCTTCATAAGGAATAGCAAAGCCGATTCCAGAGTCGTAAAGATCGACTCCGGCTTGATCCCCTTCTCCTTCAGGAGAGGCTGGTACGAGAATCCCCATGATTCGACCATCTAAACTTATTAGTGGACCACCATAATTATTAGGAGAAATCCGAGCATCGGTTTGAATCGCTTTCCCCCAGATTCGATTAAGGGCAGAGATAATCCCAGAATTGACTGTTGGTAAATGATCGAGATTGGCATCCAATGCTCTTCCCAGAGCAATCGACCACTGCCCGGTCATGATATCTTTTTTAGGATAAGCTTGTGGAATCGGTAACCCTGTGCTCTCCACTTTGAGAAGGGTCAACATGCGAGTTTCATCTTGCGCGACGATGTGGGCGACCATTCGACCTTTACCAGGGATAGTAACGAAAATATCCGTTGGTTTATTTGTAAAATTGAAGGTACTACTGATAATATAGCCGTTGCTATCGACAATGATGCCAGTGGTTGGGCCAACTACTTTGCGGATCGGTTGTCTAGAACTAGGATCGACCCAAACAATGACGTCCTGACCACCACTAGTTTCAATACGCACCAAAGTGGGCGCAACTTTTTTGGCGGCATCTTGAATCGCTTTTTGATACGCATCATTGATATCGATCTTCTGGGCAGATACCACAGAATAACTATTTAACAATAAAAACCAGACAAAACCGTGACAGAACCAAAATTTCATACTGTTATCCAATGAATTGATTTAATGTATCTGTTAACTTTATTTTGATTTTGGAAAATCGCCTAAAACAATCGTTAAACCGGTAAGTTTTTCACCGCGCCGAATTTCTAAGCGGAGTTCCGTTCCCGGACGAGTACGGGACATCATCTCATTAAAACTTTTGATGCTGTAAACCGGTTCCCCTTCGACATAGACAATCAAATCATCTACTTTTAATCCGGCTTTAGCCGCAGGGGAGTTGGCTTCGATTCGATCGATATACGGGGGTGTTTGCTCCACAACATCGGGAACAAAAACAATACCATGATAGCCCCCTGGTCCCTTTTTAGCTTGCGTTTTATTTTTGGACGAAGAGACCCATTTGCCTGCGACTGCTTCTTGGCAAAAGTCTACCAGAGTAAGCATTTTCTTTTGCTTGTTCCGTTCAATTTCGACTTTGCAATTGATCGGAATCGCATAATTGCTCCAGGTATCGGAAACGACATTCCGATATTCTTTGCCTATCATACCGATGAGCTGACCGCGAGAGGATGTCAGTGCTCCCCCAGCGGCACCCGGGTTGTTTAAGATGGTATCGACAAAATAGACTTCCCCATTAAAAGGGATCTGAGTAATCCCTCGGCGTGCAGTCAATTTGGTATGAGCAGATATTCGGCCTTGTTGGACAGATAACGGTTCATCGCGATCAGCAATTTTAAAAGCATTGGTAAATGCCAAAACCATTTCGCCTATCTCTGGGGCCGGTTTTTTCAATTCGGCAGCGAGATCGAAATAAGGTAAATTTAGATCGCGCTTTTCTTTTTTATCTCTACTGATTTCCAAAATAGCGGCATCGAATTCTGGTTCGATAACGAGCACTTTGGCTTGTAAGCGGCGACCGTCATAGAGATGGACGCGCAGCTCACGGGTATCTAACATCTGTGTCGCAGCGGTTAATATGTGACCTTGAGAAGAAATCAGAATTCCAGTCCCGTAGGAAACCAGACCCTGAAAACCTCCAGCACCGTAAAGTTTTACCAACTTCTGGTTTACTTTTTCGGTGATAGCTGTAGTCGGTGCTTGGCCAGAGACAAGATTGGTCAAACCAAGCAGTGTAATGAATGAAAGTAGATATCGATCTCGAAACATAGGTTTCCTGTATGATGCCGTCAAATCTAAATTTATTTTTTATTAGAATTAGCCAAGTTCAATTTTTCGATTGTCAATAAGGCAAAGCGTTTATCTGCATAACGAATTTCGATCTGATGGGGAAAGCGGATCCCATCGATGGTTCGATAGTCATGTAAATAGACTTCGCATGGATCCCACTCCTTGGGATTCAAAGAGGTTTCAAAGCCGATGATATCGCCATCCTGATATGCCGTTTTTAAGCCTGGGTTCAAATCAGAACGATAAAAGAACCATTTGCTTGGAACATCGAGAAAATCGCTCTGCAGTTGATCTGCCATAATTCGATACTGTTTATAATTCGTTGGATTGAGGATATTGCTGGGAATTGGGTAAATCGGTGCATAACCGCTATAGAAACAGCTATCCCCGTCAAATCCTTTAGGGCCTTGCGTGAGTAATTTTTTCAGATGATAGAAAGCCATTAAGAATCCGCCACTTCCGCGCGGTTCACTGCGATCGACTTCGGATTGCATCAGTTTTAAAGGTCGAAGTGCATAATTGACATCGTTTAAACGCATCTGTAAAACCGGCATTTCGACTTTCTTTTCGCTATCAAACTCATCTTTACATGTTAGTTGAAACGAACCTTTTCGACCGTCCCCAATAAAAGCACCGTCTATCGTCCAGTTCCCATTCTTATTATCGAGATGCAGGGATTGATTCAATTTTGCGATAATCTGATCTCGATATTCACGATTGAAATAGTAATTTGCAAATCCTTTTTTCTTAACATAAAACTTTGCAGCAGGCCCTTTGGGAGAGGGGGGGCCTTTAGGTAAAATCCCTTTTTTATCTTTGGGCATACTTGGATTCGACACCGCTATCTGATAACTCTGTAAACGAACTAGAAGTTCTTTTTTCTCCCGTTCATTCTTGCGGACAATCAGAGGTAATCGCCATTCTTTGGGGTAGATCCCAAGCACGTTTTTAAATTGGTTCACCGTCGAAATTACACGCCCAGAGAACGATACGAGCTCATCCCCTTCTTGAATTCCGCGCCGATAAGCGTCCGATTCCTCCAACACCTCACCGATAGTAAGTTTGGGAAGTGTCGAATCTTCTTCAGCAGATTTAATCGTCGCACCCAGAGTTGCATGGTCTGCATCGATGCCGCTATAAAGATGCCCAAGGAAATTTTTTATCTGATTGATCGAGATAGCATAACCAACACCACAGTTGATTCGAAAACGTTTTTCAAATGCGAATGAACCACGACCATTGATGCCAATTAATTCCCCTTGCATATTGAACAAAGGTCCACCAGAATTACCTGGGTTGATGGTGGTATCGAATTGAATACAATCGGTATATTCCAGAAAATTGCCTTCAGGATATTGATAACGATTCACTCCGCTGATCAAACCAAAGCTAACCGATGGATCAAAATCTTTTGCTAATAGGAATGGATTCCCCATAGCCAGAGACCATTCGCCAACTTTAACTTGATCGCTATCTGCCATTTTTACAAATGGGAACGGTGTATCCGGCTTTTTGGGGAGTAATTTAATCATTGCAACATCGCCAACTTTATCTTGACCGACCAGTACTGCATCATAATAAATCCCATCTGGCAGGCCAGCTTTCATTACCACTCCGGTGCCCTGCACGACATGGAAATTGGTCAGAGCATATCCCCTCGGATCGATCAAAACACCTGATCCCCCTCCCGACCCTCCAAATATAGCGACAACTGCAGGTTTAACTTTTTTAATGACATCGATTCGCTTGGACTCTTCTAATTTCAACTCATTAGGAAGACTGCTATCTCCGTTACCTTCGATGAGATTAAGGCCTGTCTCATGAGAAAGTTGTAAATGAGAAACTTCTGGTGGATTGGGATGAGGTAATAAACCTACCATTGGACGATATTTGCCAAAGACTTCGGAGTTTTGACTATTCGCTTTAATGGGTATAAGCTGAATTGCATAAAAAAATATCAGAATTAAACCCAAAAGTGTAGGCAATAGTTGAGCAAGTTTGGGTTTAGCTCGATTGGTTCTTCTGGATTGTTCTATTTTCTTAAACGTCATACTTAACCTTTACACTGGGATCAAAATTGCTCGTGGCTCAGCTGGTGAATACTTGATTCTATTATTTCGTAACTTTTATTTCTGCTAAGTTAATCTGGTTACCAATATCTGGTTGATCGGCATTTTCGGATTCAACAATAATTCGCAGTTGTTTGACATTGAGAATATCGAGACGAATTTCGAAAGGTTTGTCACTTTTCCGTACCAATTTTTTGAAAATCTGTTTATTATCTGCTTCGATCATCAGAACTACGACACTGTCGACCGCAAAGGCATCATCCACACCAACAATCCCTTTGAGTTCGCGATAATTTCCGCCAATATCATAAGCTAAAACAGTCCTGGCATGAATCGCTAGCCCTTTTTCATAGACCACATTAAACATGTGCATTTTTTCATGATCGAGATTTTTATCTCGGACATACGGGTTATTATTATCTTGTTCGATTTCGATAGGTTCTAGATCCGAAAGGTATTTTAGGGAACTAGAGGAATAATCGATTCGTTGAATCATGCTAATACTGGGGTAACTCATTTTGACTCCGGAAACAGTTAATAGAGCCACCTCTTTGTTCTTAAATAAAATATCTTGTGCATAAATATTATTTCCAAAAATATCACTAATTTGGCAAATGGTGGGGGGAGGCGAAGGGCGGTTTCCAGGATTCCAGATAATTCCATGAATGCGATTTTGAAACAATTTTTGTTCTTTCCCCGTTTCATTCAAAAAAGGGATTTTATCGCCATTTTCCTTATCTAGAGAGCCTTCACCAAAAGTTCCAGGTAACCATGATAGAGTGCGATTATTTCCGGTTCCTTTGGCAAGAATTAATACATCTCTTCGTTGTTTCAAAGCTTTGCCAAGAATGCCCTTGAAATTGAGCTGATTCAAACTATCCTGCCCATCTCGTAAAATACTCAAAACTTCCCCACTGTTTGCTTGCACCATAAAAGGGGTCTTAGTTTTGGAAAAATCAGAGGGGACACTATCTGTTTTCAAGGTTAAGATTACCTTCGTTTTATCAATGATGAAGTTACTGCATCTAAAAATAGAACCATCGGTTAGTTCAGTTTGAATATAGGGGGAGGTGTTATTTGTTGGGGTGGGGAGCAGATCGATTCGGACAATTTGAGCGTTGATAAATGTTTTTTTTGATCCATCTTTAAGTGTAAACACAATCCCTTTTGAATCGATCGAGTCAATTTTCCCTTGTATCTTTTCTCCTGATAATAGAACGAGATTGTCTCCGTAAACATGTGAAAGCCCATTCGCATTGAATACGATTAAAAAAAAAGCGATCAGGTAAAGGGGACGATAAGGAAAGAAATTTCGTATGTCGATAGAGTCTATTTTTTTATTCATAACTGTTTTGTTCGAATTTCTTGGATCTATCATTTGAATTGTCTGAATAATAAATTGGGGGGCTTTAGACCCAGTTTAAATATTTCAGCAATTAAAACAAGAGTTCTGACCATATTTTGGTACAATTCAAGTTATCCTAGAAAAATTTACCAGCTCGCCAAGTTTGTTATGATGATACATTTAATCAAAACTCAAAATAAACTGAAAATAAACCGATTGATGGACGCGACCAAATTTACCTCAGAAAAAACCCGGAACAAATAACACCAAGCTGCAACAGTATTTCTCGTGATTTGTAAAAATAGATTATTTCTTATGATTCTCTCAGGTATTGTTCGATTATTGTTCGATTACTGTTCTTTGATTACTTGGTAGGGATCTTGAGTATTAATGCTTTTATCACCTACACTTTTTTGAACTAGTTTTTGTAGGAATTAATATTATCTCTGTATTAGGTTCTCTTAATTAGATTCTCCAAACTATTAGAATCATTTTCTCCTTAATTATAAAAATTAAACTCTCTAACATAAGAACGAATAGTAGTAAAAATATTAACGAAAAATAATTATCTCCAAATCTTAGTAGCTCATTTACTCTAATTATTGTTTGTTAATAAAAATGATCTTTGTGGTGACTTTTTTATCAAAAAAAGAATTTTTTTGTTGACAAATTGAGTTGAACTTGGGAGAATATTAAAAATTAATAATAAACACAATGAATCGATTACTCTCCAATTTTGAAATCGATTTAGTTATTTATCTTATTCAATTATTGATTAAGATATTTTAATTAGAGGAATTGTTTATATTAATTTGCTCTCATTTGGATTCCAAAATACTTTGGCATTCCCTTCTTTAAAGTTTTTTCTCTTATTTTTGAATGGGTTTTAGTTAGGAGTTATTATGAAATCGAAATTGATTCATACGGCCAGATCAGGATTTACGTTGATCGAGCTATTAGTGGTAATAGCGATCATCGCCATATTAATCGGGTTATTGTTACCCGCTGTCCAGAAAGTTCGAGATGCAGCAGCTCGGACACAATGCGCCAATAATCTGAAGCAGATTGGGTTGGCGTCCATGGATTACGAATCAGCCATGGGAGCATTGCCCACAGGATTTAACTCAGCGAGTTATATCGGGTCATTAGCTTACCTTCTTCCTCAAATGGAACAAGGAAATATTTACAATATGATCAATCCAACGATGTTTACTGAAGTATCGGGAAAGCGTTGGTGGCAAGATGGTGGAACTTGGAGTGCCGCACAAATGCAAGTAAAATCGTTTATTTGTCCCGCGGATAATGCCAATCTAGTTCAGCCAAAATATGGAGTTTTTGCTTTCTTTTCAGAAAATAAATATACCTTAACAGGTGGGTATTTTGGTGGAAATAATCCAGCGGGAAGAACAAATTACACCGCTTCTGCGGGGGCATTGGGTAATGTATCTGCATCTGGCGATACCTATTACGGAAAATGGCGAGGCATATACTATTCCGATTCACAAACCAAAATGACTGATATTACCGATGGGACTTCGAATACGATCGCCTTTGGTGAAATTCTTGGAGGATCAGGCGGACCAATCAGAGATTTTGTTGCCTCTTGGATGGGAGCCGGTGCTCTGCCAACTGCCTGGGATCTATTAAACCCAGCGGATTGGTATACTTTCGGCAGTAAACATGCAATGGTCGTTAATTTTTCGATGGGAGATGGTTCGGTCCAACGGTTTACCAAAATTGGAAAATCAACCGATTGGTTTTCCCCTCGATGGTTTCAATTTATGAATGCTTCGGGAGCTCAAGACGGTTTTGTAATCGATTTTTCTCAGTTCGGTGGATGATAAGGCGGATGATAATAAGAGAGATGAACGAATTGTTTCTCTAAGTGTTGAAGTTGTTTCTCCTGTTCGTTTCTGAACTTGATAACTTTGAGACTCCTTGATCAAAATGATCAAGGAGTCTTTTCACATATAATAGTCTGTTAATTTGCGCAGGAGATAATGAGTTTGGCGGTAATTTCATTGCCATTTATCGATTCTTATAACTAAACCAGCGCATTTCACAAGTAAAACTCCTTATCTTGCCGAAATTAAGCATATTGAGAACAAGAAGAATCGTTAATAAGAACGGAAGAATCCGTTTTTTAGGATCGCAATCTTTTTTATAAGGAAGGATTAGCGGAAGTTTTAGGAGGAAGCGAATGAAAAAAATATTACTTATTTCCAGTTTTTTAGTCATGTTCCTATATTCGAAGCCAGTGGTCCATGCGCAGATTTTTGGGCCAAGCAAAAAGTCGATGGGAACTCCTACTCAACCAGGTAGTACATCGGGGTCGATTTTTTCTCGAATTACAGGAAAATCGAAACAAAAGTATTCATCGGAAGAGATGCAGCTTCAGACATTCTGGACTGAATATTATAAGTCTTTGGCAAATTATTATGCCTCGTTAGACAATGTCGACTGGGTAGCTTATTATAAACAGAATGGTTATCCTATTGATCCGCGCTTTTACAATCCATATGGAATGACACCGGGAATGACGGTAGTTCCCATGCAATATGCAAGTCCCGCCTTTATCCCTTCGAACGTACCAGGGATGAGTTCGGGAAGCCAGATTCAGCGAGTATCTGCCTCTTGCCCAACTTGTCAGCAAAAAAATCGCTGTCCAAATTGTAAACCTGGTAAACTTTGCCCGAATTGTCAACAAATTCCAAATTGTCCGAATTGCCAGGGTAAACCAAATTCATCGACTTCGAGAAATGGAGAAATTTTACCAATTCGTTGGCAAAATCAACCACAAAGATAAAGTTCGAGAAACAGTTATACCGAAAAATACAAGTATTAGATATTTCAGAGGATTCAGGGAGGAGTTATGAAGAAAATTATGCTGGTAGGTGCTTTCCTCAGCTTATTTGCACTAAATAGTCCGAAAGCATCTGCACAATATCCGGGAATGCCACCGATGCAGGGACCAATGCAAGGTATGCAGCCCGGAATGGGTTATCCAAGCGGTCAAATGGCCAGTCCTATTCCGCTTGGGAATGTGAGTATGTCTAGTCCTGGTGCAACACCAGTGATCCCGGTTACCCCAGGAATGAATTATTCTGTGCCGATTTATGGGATGAATACTCCGGATCCTGAGATAGCTCGTTACCAGAATAAATACGGATTCCATCCTTTTATTCGCAGAATTTTCCATCTTTCCAGCCCAAGCGGATGTGGATGTGGCGGCTTGTTCTCGAAATGTAACAAAGCCTGTTTACCGGCTCCAAAACCGGCACCATATCCTCAGAATGGAACTTTGGCTTTCCCTTACAATGGTATGTCCCGAAGTCCAACCGACTTCTTTGACAAAGGACCGAATAATCGATCTGGTCCCAGCAGTTTCCATCCATAATCGGAATAGTTTAAGTTCGTAAATTCGAAGTGGCCTGGCACTCTTAGGGATGTCAGACCACTTTTTCATTTAATTGGTAGCTCCATTTTGCGATTTATTTCAATCATGAATTAAATCACGATCCTTGAAGTTTCTGAATTCCTGCGAGTGCTGTTGGCGGTAACAATGCTTTTTTTCGAATTCGATAATCGTAAGCTACCACAGTGGAAATCCCGAAGGTAACCAAGGTTTTTTGAGATTGCGAATAAATCGCGTGTTCTAGAATAAAACGGTCGCTTTCGATCTGTTCTGCTCGAGAGCCGATAATCAAATGATCTGGGAAATAGACAGCTCGGCGATATCGTGCAGAGATCTGCGAGATAATTGGACCTATTCGAGCTTCGCTGTTCGTCCCACTACCCGTGTGTTGTTCCAGATGACTTTCATCTTGCCACCAATCGATGGCCTTTAAAAAAGCAATTCGTGCACTTTCAAAATAGCGAAAATAGACAATATTATTGACATGCCCAAAAGCGTCCATTTCCCCCCAAGCCACAATCTGTGGAAAATGGTGATAGAAATCCTTCAAAGCCTCTTCCATTTTTTCGAACTCCATTTGTTCTGTTTGCTCTTTCAGAAAATTTCCGTGAGCGGATGGTCTTTTATTAGCTCTTTTTGAGAGTTGTTTCGAGAAAGTTTTGTCTAATTATATCTTATTAATAAGTTCGTATCTTACCTCGATAATAGGTTATTCTCTTGGCATTGTCATCCGCTTCGAGCAGAGATCGATAAGGGCTGCGATATTCCCTTTTGCTGATAGGCATTATCAATAGATCAGCGTATTTTCCAGGGGTTATACTGCCAGTCTGTTTGTGCCATTGTAAGATTTCGGCACCTGTTAAAGTACCCATTCTCAAAATTTCCTCCGCACAATCTGGTCTTAGCTGGTAGAGGAATTGCATTTCACGAAATAAATCTAAATCAGGATTCGATGCCAGAGAGTCGGTTCCTAGGGCAACACGTTTTAGTGGCATTCGGCCCCGACGAATTTCTTCGATAGGGCCGCCGACATAGCCAAACTGGCGCTGAGTTCGCGGGCAGATAACCCGATAGGCATTTTTGAAGTTGGGGTCATCGCTATACAGATTATTTGTATGCACATAATGAACGTTTTTTACATGGTGATAATATTGTGCAATCTCCGCATACGATTTAACAAATCCCTCTTCTGCCAATACCCCTAAATTCGCGAGGAAGGCTGCCAAAGGAGATTCTCCGCCTAACATCAATTCTTCTTCATCAGGCGATTCTGCCAGGTGAATTGCCACAGGGAGTTGATGAATTGTAGCATAACTTGCGATAACACGAAAAAGGTAAGCCCGAACGGTGTATGGAGCATGGGGGCTAATACCGATTTTGCAACGGTCGGTTGAGGGGTGATCTTTTAACCATTGGGCTAGTTTAGACCATGCGTTTCGTGCATTCTCTTTTGGCAAACCTATGGCTTCGCGGAATAGGACAGAATGAATTGGCGTTTGGTTCAATAACGGGTATCCAATATCAGCGGTGTGAATATCTCCTACCAGTGTGGTGCCAGATTGCAGAATTTGCTGTAAGCCTTTTTTGTAATCTTGTTCTAATTGCGCAGGGGACAGATTTCGGCGAAATTGAATGACTTTTGAAAGGAATTGCGTAAAAGGATCGCCGGGGTTTATCGCCAGTTTCGAGCCACTCAAATCCAAATGAGTATGGCAGTTCACCAGACCCGGGATAATGACATGCTGATCATAATAGAGGGTGGGTGCCGATTGATCTTTGATACTATCTTTACTGCCTATGGCCACAATTCTTTCCCCTTCGATCTGCACACAACAATACTCGAGTAG
>JAKBAI010000122.1 GCA_021809185.1 Planctomycetota bacterium | reverse complement strand
GAACTTCTCCTTCGCCGTAAAAATCATGTTTGACGCGGTCCCCTCTTTCGAAAACGTTGCTACCCGAATGATCCGATTTTGCGATATTTGTTCTCGGAGTTGCGGCATTCGATCGAGACGAATCTGTTTCTTGATATTGCGATTCTTGATATTGCGATTCTTGGTCTTGAGCTGAATGAGGTGCTCTTTTTCCAGAATCGGCATTTATGCTGGGAGGCCAATTCTCTGGGGACCAGTTTTCCACGGAATCGGTTCGTGGAGATTTTCCGGAATGATTCGATCGACCTTTTCGGGGATCATTGGTGGAATAAGAGGGGGAGGAGTTATAGCGCCAGCGATCAAAGCTAGAGCGGCCTTCTTGGGCTGTCTTATCGATGTGTTCAAGGCGCGAACCCATTTCATCGACAAACATACTGGTTATGCTGTAATTTGTCTGACCGCGAAAGTCTCTCATTTTCACGGAACTCAGTACCAATTCTTTCATTGCCCGAGTCATTCCCACAAAAGCGAGTCGGCGTTCTTCTTCGATCTCTTCGATTTTACCCGATTCCATGCTGCGGATATGTGGCAAAATCCCTTCCTCGACCGCAAGCATGAAGACATAGGGGAATTCCAGCCCCTTCGAAGCGTGTAAGGTCATTACCGAAACACAATCCTGCTTTTCATCCCAACTATCGACATCGCTAGCGAGAGTGATTTGTTCTAAGAAATCGCGAATCGTGGCATCAGGGTTCGCTGCGGCAAATTGCCTGGTTGCGGTGATCAATTCTTCGATGTTGGCCAATCGTTCTTCGTCCTGATCGTCCTGGGAATTTTTTAACATAGCGCGATACCCGCTGCGCTCCATCACTTGTTCGATCATTTCTGGTGGAGTCAAGTTATCGAGTTCTTTGCTGAGATCGTCGATCATTTGACTAAATTGCATTAAAGAGGTAACCGCTTTTTTGGGTAATTGGCTATTCCTGAGAGCTTGTCTAGCCGCTTCGAGATAGGTTTGTTGCCGTTCATCGGCGAAGGCGGTGAATTTTTCGAGGGAGGTTTTGCCAATCCCGCGTGGCGGTTCGTTGACAATACGCAAAAAGGAGAGTTGGTCGTTCGGATTCACCAATAAACGCACATAGGCGATAATATCTTTGTTCTCTTTGCGGTCAAAGAAGCCCAATCCCTTGACAATCTGAAAGGGGATACCGAACTGGACCATCGCCGATTCGATCGTCCGCGTGAGAGCATTCATACGGACGAAAATAGCTACATCGCGGTAACGGCATTGCTCGTTATTGACAAGTTCACGGATCGATCTACCGGTTTCAATCGCTTCATCCTGGCCCGTTTCGTAGGTGATAAAACGCACCGCTTTCCCAGGCGGATTATCGGTGAGGAGGTTCTTTTTTTTGCGTTGAGTGTTTTTTTCAATGAGAGAACCAGCGGCTTGGAGAATGGCAGGGGTACTCCGGAAATTCTTCTCTAGCGTAATAACATGGGCTTCCGGAAAATCCTTTTCGAATTGAAGGATGTTCTTGATGTCCGAACCGCGCCAGCGGTATATCGATTGATCGGGGTCGCCAACTACACAGATATTGCGAAAATCCCGGCTCAATTGGCGAATCAAGACATATTGGGCCTCATTGGTATCTTGATATTCATCTACCAAAATATAACGGAAACGCTGATCCAATTCATGGCGCAACGCTTCTTGAGTTTGCAATACCATAGCCGGTATGTAGAGTAAGTCGTCAAAATCGAGGGCGTTGGATTCTTTTAGTTTTCGCTGGTAAGCTGCATAAACTTTGGCAACTACTTGGGTGAAATAATCGCCACTGCTCCCCGCATATTTTTCTGGAGTCAATAGCTGATTTTTAGCTTTGCTTATAGCAGATCCTATCGTATCGGCACTAAAGCGAACTCGATCGAATCCTGAAGTCTCTAAAACCAGTTTGATCAACTTGTTGCGATCTTCGATATCGTAGATAGTGAAATTGCGATCGATGCCGATCTGCTCGGCGTATAAACGCAATAGCCTAACTCCCATGCTATGGAAAGTACTTATCCACAAGCGCGAATCCTTCACCATGGTATCCACGCGCTGGCGCATTTCGTTCGCTGCTTTGTTGGTAAAAGTAATCGCTAAAATATGATGGGGAGAAATGCCCTGGCTCAATAGATAGGCAATCCGGCGCGTGATAACCCGTGTTTTTCCGCTCCCTGCTGCGGCTAGGATCAGCATGGGACCATCCACATGAGTTACAGCTTCGATCTGCTCTGGGGTTAGCCCATCTAATAATTTTCCGGTTAATTTGCTTTTACTATCCAACTTCAACTATCCTTTCCAAAATTGTTCTTACCTCAATTTTGGATTTTAATTTAATCTTTCTAAGTCAAATCCGATATGTCGGTTTCGAATTCGCTCAACATTTTCCAAAATTCCCTTTGCTTTCAACTTTCATTTGCGAGTTCCTCGCTTATTTTTACGTTCAATACGCTGCCTTTTTGTAAGATAGAAGATAGCCAATTAGGTATTTCATCTAAATTTCCTAAAGTATCTCAAGGAGTATTTCCAGAGAGTATCTCCAGAAAAAATTCCCAGAAGGATAAGTAAGGAATTTAGAAATTCTATTATTTAGAAATTCTATGGAAGACAAGACAAATGACGATCAAAAATATCGGGAATCAGATTATCGAATGTTCTCGCTTTCGAATCTTTCTAGAAAAGTATCAGGAACGATGGTTGCATCACCTTTTTACCATGAGAGAAATCGCTGTCGCAAATAATTCGGTGCAGAGTATTGAGCTATTTTGTGGACTATGTGCGGGGAAACAGGCGGTCTGGCAGGCGATGCAGTTTCCTGGAAACCGATTGTACTACTGGCATGAACTGGAAATCAATCCCGCGCCGATCGATCAATCGTTCCAGGTAAATTTAGCTGGTGCCAGTGCCGATTGGCAAATGAGAAAAGGGATCAACCACATTTTCCTGACCATTTCTTTAAGTAGAGCATATGCCAGTGCTTTTGCAATTGCAACAACTTAGAAACGGCAGCTACTGAGAAGTACAAGTGATTGCCCCTGTGTTCGATTCCATTCCTATTCTGAGTGGTTTCATGAAGCTTTCAATTCGCCAATAATCGCAGAAAGTATTACTGAACCAGTCGAACGGACTATCCAAATCGAAAAAAAAGTCCGTTCAAAGATAACGAACAGATGAGCAAACGATAGACGATCTCTGCTGAACTTCTTTTTGAAGTGCATTTCTGTTGATGTGCATACCAGATTCAGGCAAATTCATGAATTTTTAGCTTCAGAATCGGACTTCGACACATCGATCACGAGCTGTTTCGCCAGCTTGAAGGAGTGCCGTAAAACATTGACACGCACTTCGAGTTGACCATCGGTAAATTGTTTCCCTACTTCACATTTGGGTAACCCTGCGATTTCGAGAGTAAGTGGCAAGAGACCCATAAACTCTTTCATTTTGGCCTGTTGACGTTCATTATCGCTTGACATGGCAGATTCCTTTTCTAAGGATACTTATTTTGCTCCCCGCTTAGAATAGTTTACTAAACAGATAAGATCGGGGATAGTGGTTTTTTTGATAAAATGAATTTTTGACGAATTCGATAGAGGGTTATCAGATCGATATCGTTTTCGATCAAGAAAATGAGTAGTAAACAGATCCGGGTCGGATTTATTGAATCCGATAAGGTCTTCAAATATCAAAATAATCTAGAAAAATGTTTGATTTATGAAAGTAACAGGTATGCAAGAGCAAACGAAATTTGGGATTTCTATTGTAGTTCCTTGTTCAAAAGCTAGATTAGAAGCTTTGAGTGACGGGGTTATTGCTATTGTTCTAACAATATTAGTTTTTAACTTAAAATTACCGTCCCAAGATAATTCAACAACGAGTATGGACCTTGCGATCGATTTATTAGGGTTGTGGCCTAATCTCCTCACCTTCGCCATATCTTTCTTTCTAGTAGCTATTTATTGGTCGGCGCATCACAGTATTTTTTACTGGCTTCGCATGACGAATTTGAAGTTCGTTTGGCTCAATTTTCATTTTTTATTCTGGTTGTGTCTCATCCCTTTTTCAACGTCGATGGTGGGTAAATACGAAAGAGATTGGTTGGCTTTATCGCTCTATGGCGGGAATTTGATTTTAATTGGGATTTCTCTGTTTCTGATGGTTCTATACTCTTGTTCCGAGCGGCGTTTGGTCGATCCACAAATGCCGGTTGAGTTGGTTCGTTTTGCTGTTTTTCGCTGTTTATTTGCTCCGGCAATGTATCTCATTGCTATTTTTAGTGCTCCGTTCTGGACAACGATTACACTGATCCTATATACGTTGATCCCAATTTTTTATATTATGCCTGGATTCCACCAGTGGTGGCTCCGGTTCTTAAACGTTTGTCCCGATTCCGTAGTCCTTTCGAAAACTCAGAACGACTTTCGAACCTCAAAAGAAGAATAGAAACTCGAAGTGAGTAAAAGCCATTTTGAGCTTTGAGTGACCAAAAGTTGTACATAAAGAAATTTGAAGTTCAATTATAGCGATTAACTTAATTTGTCAGCGACCGGTTTATTCAGTTCTGTTCTATTTATCTTGAAAATAAGGAGCCGTGCGATATATATTGAGAGAAGATTGATCGACGACCAAAAGATTTAACGATGAAATCGTTTCAGTTTGATGAAGAGTTTAAGAGTTACCAGAACGTAGACGGAAAAATTCAATTGCCATCAGGATACCCAAGACCATTTGGATTTAACGGATGAATCAAAGACCCGAATTAATCAAAGAAATCATAGCAAATCCTGCTGAAGATGCACCCCGGTTAGCCTATGCGAATTGGCTGGAAACTCTGGATCATGAAAGCCATTATCGAGCGGAGTTGATCCGAATTCAAATTCAGCTCGATCGCGCTCAGTACCAAGATGAAAATTGGCCAGAATGGATTCATCGAGAAACCGAACTACTCAAAAACTATCAAAATCAATGGGAACGACCGTTTCGTAATCAAATACGTCCCAGTTTACGATCCCCGGCAGAATGGTTGAAGTCTCATCTATTTGGCACTGGAGGAAGCTGGGGTTTTCGCCGTGGATTTATCGAGCAGATTCTAACTACCGCAGCAACCTATCTGCAAGCCGATTGCCAGCTTTTCGGTTGTACCCCCATTCAACAGGTGCTGTTAAATCATTCTTCTCTGGCACTTTCTTACTTACGAGAAGATAATAATCTAAACCAATTGCAATCGCTTCATCTGATTAGCGATGTCGAATTTGATGATGACATGGCCTTTCTAATCCAATCCGCGCATCAACTCGGGTTGCCTATGTTGGAGTTTAGAATTCCTCGTTTAGATACCCGTTTTGGTGAGCTTTTGGCCCTTTTGCAGCCCATGGACGATTCTTCTGATTCTGGGAAAGCATTAGAAATTGAAGCTCAGCTAAATGAGTTCTCCATGTGGGCAGAAGGGACCGATGAAGAACGAAATCGGTTAGAACAAATTGCTACCCGTCCGCGTATTCTTCATCTTCTTGATGAAGGTTCGCCAACTTCCGAAGTGGAGTTGCTTTACCTCAATGAATGGATCTGTTTCGGCAATCAACTCAAAGAGGCCGGTTTATGGGCCATGGCCAAATCGTATCATGACCTGGAAAATCAAGATGGCAACTGTCGAAGAATTGCCATATTCTCCCCTGAAAAATTGAACCCGAAGAGTTTCAAAAGTCTGTTCCAATCCAGTTATTTTCACCACGAAGTTCTCCCACCTACTTCCTCTCCATCTTCCTCTCCTCCCTCGTAAAGCTTCTTGTTATCACTTTTTTCGATGAGTAATTGACGAAGCGAGCCGATTTAGACAGCAAACCCTTCATCGTTATGCGGGTGCGAGCTTTAGATTGATTGAGTCATTTAAGCGGAGGGACTATGTTTTATAAAGTCTTATAACGGATATTTGAACTCCTATAAATCCATCAGAAATCTTCATTCGTTCAAGTATTTTGCAGCATACCCACTTGCCAAAATGGTCCAATTTACCCAAAATACAAGCAAATTTTAATCACTAAGCTCATAAAAATGAAGCGTGATTTTTTGCCGTTTGACTCTTCTCCCAAAGGAAATTACCATGAAAATGGGTATGAATTTATTGTTATGGTCGGCTTTCATTACAGAAGAACATTTTCCGATCCTAGCCGATTTGAAACAGGCCGGTTTCGATGGGGTGGAAATCCCTTTATTTGATGGAGATGCAAATCATTATAAAAAAATTCGTAAAGAATTGGATCAGCTCGGGTTAGAATGCACAACCGTTACCTGTTTGAATCCAGAATGCAACCCGATCAGTGGAGATGCCGATGTTCGTGAAGCGGGATTAGAACGAATTCGGTGGGCGATTGAAATGAATGCAATTCTTGGGAGTAAAATACTTTGTGGGCCGTTTCATTCTCCCTTAGCTGTATTTACTGGCCGGGGGCCAACGGATACCGAAAAAAAATATGCTGCCGATATTTTACGCAAAGCGGCTGAAATTGCTTCTCATTATAAAATTACTCTTTGTATCGAGTATCTCAATCGCTTTGAATGCTATTTTCTAACTACAGCGGAGGATGCCAAAGCTCTAGTTCAAACTGTACAACATCCCAATTTCCGCGCAATGTATGATACTTTTCATGCCCATATCGAAGAAAAATCTCAAACAAGTGCGATTCAAACATTAAAAGATGTCGTTGCCCACGTTCATATTAGTGAAAATGACCGCGGGATCCCTGGAACGGGTCAGATTCACTGGGAAGAGGTCTTCCCCAATTTGCAGGAAATCGGTTATAATGGGTATTTGACGATAGAGGCCTTTAGTCGGGCGCTTCCCGACTTAGCTGCGGCTACCCGAGTTTGGCGTGATCTATTTCCACGTGCGGAAGATGTTTACCGTCAGGGTTTGACGTTTATGCGGAATAGATTGGAGCCACAAAAAAAGTAATCGTTTTATACTAGCAAAATCGGCTTGCTTCTCTCTCATTTAGTCGATGAATGAATGGACGAAATTGCTGGATTTATCGAATAGGAAACCCAAAAGCAATTGTTAAGCCCTAAATTGTAGAACTGCTATTATTCATTTTCTGTTTGAAGTGATTTCATTTGAAAATGAATATAATTCGAATTTCCGATCAATTCGAATTTTGGATTTTTGAATTTTTGCTCATTCATTTGGGTAACATCAGGGAATTCGTTAAGAAAATATTAGATTATTTGAAAAAAACTTAATCTATCAACTCAAAGGAATGAAAATGTTTTATCAAACGGTAGGAGGACCATGATGAGACCGATGAAACCTAAGGTAAATAATTTTCTCCAGTCAATTATCTGGATTTATATAAAGACGGGGATGAAAACATGGATTGTTGCAGGAATGGCATTATTGTTTGGCTCTGTTTCCATACAAGCTCAACAAACCCAACAAACCCCGGGAGAAATTAAGGTTCCGTGGGCGAATAAGCTGATTATTCCTGAAAATGCTCCTGCAATTATTAATCATCAATTTGGGGTTGTGCCTAACGGGACAATCCTACACCATATCTTCCCCATTAAAAATATCTATGCGGTTAATTTGCAGATTACCGATGTGCGTGTGGAATGTGGTTGTGTAAGTGTGCAATATCCAAAAGGGATTATTCAACCCAAAGGGGCAACGGCTCTTGATTTGACGATGGATTTGCGCCGGTTTCCCTCGATGAAAAAATCGGTAACCGTTTGGGTCGATATTTCTGGACCCGAATATCACTCCACTGCTGTTCTAAGAATGTTTGCCGAGAGCCGAGGGGATGTTGCAATTACTCCAGGCCAGATCGATTTTGGCATTGTTGGCGAGGGGCAAACTCCTTCCCATTTCGTTCAACTTCAATACCAGGGACGTATGCCCAATTGGCAAATTACTCGGATTAGCAACTCGGAAGGATCAGCAGTAGATGCTAAAGCAGAACGGGTTCAAACCCAAGGGGGGGAACCCGTTTATAAAATTACTGCTAGCTTAAAACAAGGGGTTATTCCTGGAAGAATCCAAGAACAGCTCTATTTATCGACAAACGATCCTTCCAATCCGACAATCCCCGTAACAATAACTGGCTTGCTCAAAGCTCCATTTAATGTTAGCCCCAATCCTGTTCGGCTTTCGGAAATCCCTTCCGGTTCAACCAAACAGATTCGAGTGATGGTTTCAAGCAATAAACCGTTCAAGATCGAAAAAATAGAAGGGGATAAAGATGGGCTTACCGTCGATATTCTACCTGATCCCCGCCGGGTCCAGATCTTGACCGTAAAGTATCATGCTACACAAACCGGGATGATTCAAAGACAACTAAAGTTAATTACCGATAGCGGTCATACCATCACACTCCCCGTTGAAGCAATGGTGAAATAAAGGCTTGCTGATACCAGCAAGCGGTGAATTTTTTCTGGAATTTTAATAGCAATTAGCATACAAAAGGGCCATAGCAAGAGAATTCGTTCCTTGTTATGGCTCTCTTGTGTAACTGATTGATAACTGCTTGATAGTTAATCGAAAAGAGAATAGTCACGTCTCGCCCATTTGCCTATTTATCTATTTTTGCGATAGATTCGAAAAAGTGATTTCAAAAACTTCTCCATCATCAGTTTATTAATTCCGCTTCGCGAGAAATGCGACTGGAACCTATTTATTACTCTCTGTTCATTCGAGTCAAAGTAATTCGAGTCAAAGTAGAACTGGCCTTCTTACCTGTCCCAAAAGAGGCTCTTTTTTCTCTCTCCTGTCATTGTGGAGAACGTCTCTCCAAGAACTTCGAGTCTTAGATTGGCGAGCTGAACCGCTATTTTTGGGTGGCTTTATCGATCTTGAGATAGGGTAAAGGGAAGAAGCTTATAAATAAGCAAAGCTATCCAGGCTCGAGCAATATCTATGAACTTGGATAGCGATCAAGTTTATTTATTCATTTTCAAAAGGTGGCGGTGGCGGTGGAGGTGGTGCATTCTTGTCGCCACCGTCCTTGTTTTTAAAGTCTTTCTTACCTTTAAATCCCCCTTTACCTCGGAAGCCTTTACCAAACGGTCCCCCTTTTCCAAATCGGCCCCCTCCTTGACCCATCGAGGCCGATTCTTTTTGATAGAGTGCTGTCAACTCTTCTTTGGTGACATACCCATCTTGATTGGCATCCGCGCGTGTAAATAAGGCGTGAAGCCGTTCATCCGTTAACTCCGATTTGCTCAGCTTGCCATCTTTGTTGGCATCATAGACCATTAATCGACTTAAAAATGATTCTAATCCAGAATTGGTTCCCGAGTTCCCTTTGCCAAAGCCTTTTTTGCCCCCATCTCCGGGAGGTTGAGCATTGATTAAGGTAAAAGCGCTTACAAGAAATCCGATTCCAACTAAACCGGAAACGATCTTAAACATTCATTATCTCCTTGCCATCGAATTATTGTGATTTGATTTTCTAATTCCATATTTTGCAATTATTTTGATTAAGATAAAAGGGCACATGGGGATATAGTTTGATTCGATTAGTTCATTTATTTTGTTTAGTTTATAACTCTAGGTTTTAATTTGGGATTATCGTCGAGCCGATTTGGATTTAAGTTCTCGCTCATCCGGAGTACGACCAAGAACAATATCAAACCTAGCAGAGAACTCTCCAATTTTCGAATCTTTAACCGGTTTGAAATCGGCCATCGTAAGTTCTCGATCGATAATGTCGCGATTATCGCGGAAAATGCCATCGCGGAGATTGCCTGCATGGCCGCGAATGAAAATCTGGCTTGTGAGTAATTCCCGATCCCCTTTTTTGATTTTGTAGTGGATGTGCGGAGCTGGTCGTCCAGGATAGGGAATCGGTTTGATGGTGCGGAAGCGATATTCCCCCTTGGTGTTTGTGGTAAATCGGCCAAAACCCTGAAAGTTCTTATCTCTCTTCGCTCCTTCCCGGCCATTTTCCGCAGAATGAAGATAAACCGCTTTGGCATCACATTGCCAAATTTCGATGAGCAGATCTTTTAACGGATTGCCATTCCGATCGAGTATCCGACCTGAAAGATGAGTAATTTCCCCAACGGCAGGAGTGGTTGAATCTTTGATGATGATTAAATCATTATCGGTATCTAACGGGAGTTTATCTGGATAGAATGGCCCTTCGGTCAGTGCTGGGGTTTTCATCAACTCCTCGGCAAATAGACCTGGAGTTAGAAAGAAACCAGCAGATAAAGCGGTCATGAATCGGCGCCGACTACTTAATAGCTGTAAACCTTTTCTTGATAGATTTCCCGCGATAGAGTTTTTGGTATTCTGGGGATTATCTGTATTGGTTGCAATCGAATGAGAACTTGCAAAATGATCTAAAAATTGGAATCGATCGAGCTGTTCCGACATGTGAAATTTTCCTTTCAAATCGGTTTAATCAAATGAATTTAAAACCATCCTATTGATGATTCTTATGAATTATAATCATGATTTGCATGATAGCATCATAACTTCATTCGGATTTTACCAATATTTTTGATTCTATTTCTTTTAACTAATGAAAAATTAATTAGGAGATTTGGCCCAAGTATGGGACGTTAGACGAAGGATTGCAAGGAAATTAATTCGCAATGATTTCAATCTTCTTTCCTTTAGAAATCTAGTCATTTATTGATTGAGTTACCGTTCAAAGAGTTGCAATTCAGATGAGTAAGTTTCGATCGAGCTTTCTCAAGATGTTGTCGAGGCTGTATGAATTGATTTTAAGTCAAGGAGTAATCGTCCAGCAAATAATTTAACCACAAATTACTCTAATCACACGAACCATAATTAACAAGAAAATTCGTTGGGTTTATGATTCTACTTGCTTCTAGTTCACTGCTTTCAAGTAAGTTGTTTTGAGAAGATCGATCTCCTGCTCGTTGACTAGATAACAAGTTCTGCATTGTAAAACGAATTATCTAGGTCAAGAACTACTCAATCTCGGTTATACCTTTGAACGGTTATATCGATTTGTTCTGTGAAATCACCCTAAGAATTTTGAATTTTAATTCGTGCTCATTCGCGTGATTAATGGTTGAACTCTGGTCGAAGAGAAGAGTTCTTTCGGAGTGTTGTATCTAGACTTTGTCTAAGTTAGAGGTGCCGAGTTAGATCGCCAAGCTGGGAGTGCTGAGGCTAGATTCTGTGTGACTTGAATGGAGAATCGAGGAGAATCGAAGCTCGAAAGCTACCTTCAGCTTATCCTTGGGCTTGAAAGTTGCGGTGAGTAACTGTTACAAATCGATATGAGTTGATGGCCTCAGGTATGGTTGATTTAATACTTAGAACCGGTGGTTCGAACAATATCCCTAAAATAAGTGCTTTAAACGATGAACGGATCCTTTGATCTTTGACCTAACTCTTCTAAATTCCGCGAATTGCCAAATTTGATTATGCTTAAATTGTTATTAATATTTTACTGTGAGTGAATAAAGCTTCGACTTATCCGAACCAATCCATTACTTTGAAGGGTGACGAATCTCATCTTTGTTGCGCTGTTAATTGGTTCTTTTTTTAAATGTTCCAAAGGAAATCAAAAAACTTTTTCGGAAGATAATCCTACTAAACTCAGCTGATTACAGGGCAAATTGTAATCTGAATCTCTCCAACTTTTAAAAAGTTAGAAAAAACTTTTGAAAGAGCGTTGACGATTCATTCAGACTTATCTAGAATTAGGTTGTGAAAGATTGGTAAATTATTAGTAAAATTTACCATATGTAAACAGTAGATATATTGTTTATAAAAAATTGATAATGTCTTCTAGATTAAGGTTTTAACTTTGAGAATTATACTTAAAGTAAAAATCTGAAACATAAAGATAAGTTTTAGACGAGTTAAATTCGGTAATCAATAAGAGTACTGAAATTAAGAAGTCTAAAAATTAGCTAAGTGCGAGCAAGCGAGATTAAGCAAGCGAAAGCGAGCGAGATTAAGCTAAGCTAGAAGTGAGTGTTATCAATAACTAGAACTCCCAGCAGTAGGAGTGAAGTCTAATAAGATAGTAAGTGAAGTAGTCAATATTTTATTTATTATTGAATTAGGTTTGATCTTTGAAAATTCGGTAGGGTGAAAGTTGCATCAAAACGAATCTAAAAAAACAAATCGATGCGATTTTTTTAAGCGAGTCAAATAGAGTGATTTCAAGCAATTGAAATTATTTAATAAGTTTGATTTGAGTGAAGAGATCGAATCCGAGGTTTTGAATGATTCTCTAAACAAGAGCGAAAAAGATTTCATTGAAAATCAAGAAGAGAAGTTAGGATCGTTACCGAGTTTAGAATTGGATCGAGAGATTGATCGAGTTAGAAATAGCGAGAAAGATTTCAAGAGAAGATTAGTAAACTCATAGGTGACGCACTGCTCTGAGATTAACGAAAATACTTAAGTGATCAGAATCGAAACTAGAGATCTTGTCAAAAGCAAGATAAACAGGATTGAGGATGATCAAAAAACAAGATCGTAAAACGATCGAGTATATTAAGTAAAAAGAGTTAAGGGAAAGAGAAGTGTGGTCAAGCTAGTAAGAGCGTGTGGGGGATGTCTTGGCACCAAAAGGCAAAAGGGCGTGGCAAACTGCGAAAAGCTGGGTGGAACCGTTAAAAAGGTATTGATACCCAGATACCCGTGCAAACCCAGGGAACTGAAACATCTCAGTACCTGGAGGAAAAGAAAGCAAAAGCGACTCCGTAAGTAGCGGCGAGCGAAAGCGGAAAAGCCCAAACCAATCGGAAATCCCGGTTGGGGTTGAAGGACCGCATTTAGGATTCTGAATTTTTAGTAGAACACTTTGGAAAGAGTGGCCATAGAGGGTGATAGCCCCGTAAACGACAAGAAGGAAGACCGAGCGGTATCCTGAGTAAAACCGGACACGTGAAACCCGGTTTGAAGCAGGGAGGACCATCTCCCAAGGCTAAGTACTCATTGGTGACCGATAGTGAACCAGTAGCGCGAGCGAAAGATGGGAAGAACCCCGCAAGGGGAGGTTAGTGAACCTGAAACCACATGCTTACAAGCGGTGAGAGGGCTACGCCAGTAAAATGGTATGCCTGATCGCGTGCCTTTTGCATAATGATCCGGCGACTTATCGTAATCGGCAAGATTAAGTGGCTCTGCCATGAAGTCGTAGCGAAAGCGAGTCTGAACAGGGCGTTAAGTCGAGTGCGGTAGACGCGAAACCACGTGATCTACACATGGCCAGGATGAAGTTGGAGTAATATCCAATGGAAGACCGAACTCACTAGTGTTGAAAAACTAGGGGATGAGCTGTGTGGAGGATTGAAAGTATCATCAAACGTGGAGATAGCTCGTTCTCTCCGAAATAACTTTAGGGTTAGCGTTCGGATAGTTGCAAATGGGGGTAGAGCGACTGAATTCGAATGGGGGCCTACCAGGCTACCCATCGAAACCAAACTCCGAATACCATTTGACAAGTCCGGGCAGCTAGACTGCGAGGGATAAGCTTCGTAGTCGAGAGGGGAACAACCCAGATCGTCCGCTAAGGTCCCTAAATCATGCTCAGTGCGTAAGGAAGTTGAGTTCCAAAGACAGCCAGGATGTTGGCTTAGAAGCAGCCACCATTTCAAAAGTGCGTAATAGCTTACTGGTCGAGGAATTCTGCGCCGATAATGAACGGGACTAAGCATGATACCGAAGCGACGGGTCCAAAAGGACGGTAGGAGAGCGTAGCCAACAGGCAGAAGCGGTACGGATAACGGGCCGTGGACAGTTGGTTAGTGAACATGCCGGAATGAGTAACGATAAAACGGGTGAGAATCCCGTTCGCCGAAAGTCTAAGGTTTCCTGGGGAAGGTAAATCCGCCCAGGGTCAGTCGGTTCCTTAGTTGAGGCCGAAAGGCGTAAACGATGGATAACAGGTTAATATTCCTGTACCGCATGCAGCGGACGAAGAGATGGGGACGTTAAATCTATGGGATGCTGCCTAATTAGTTTGGCACAGGGCATTATATGATCCCGATATTTCCGTAGAAGTAACCAAGAAAAGCCGTTCTCTGACAAAGCAAGCGACCGTACCACAATCCGACACAGGTAGATGAGATGAATATTCTAAGGCGCTCGAGAGAATTCTCGTGAAGGAACTCTGCAAGTTAGCTCCGTAACTTCGGGAAAAGGAGCGCCTGCTCAAATTACGATTTGAGTGGGCCGCAGTGAAAAGGGTCTAGCGACTGTTTACTAAAAACACAGGTCTGTGCGAACACGTAAGTGGAAGTATACAGACTGACGCCTGCCCGGTGCCGGTAAGTTAAGGAAGAGGGTTAGCGAAAGCGAAGCTCGCAACCGAAGCTCCGGTAAACGGCGGCCGTAACTATGACGGTCCTAAGGTAGCGAAGTTCCTTGTCGGGTAAGTTCCGACCTGCATGAATGGCGTAACGACTGGACCACTGTCTCCACGAGATCCTCGGTGAAATTGTAGTTGTCGTGAAGATGCGACATACCCGCAGTTAGACGGAAAGACCCCGTGAACCTTAACTGTAGGATAGTATTGGGTTTAGGCCCAACATGCGTAGAGTAACTGGGAGATTATAAAGTGGGTATTTTGGTATCCATGAAGTCGACGATGAAACACCAGTCTTGTTGTGTTTGAATTCTAACTCTGAAAACAAATCAGTGGACAGTGCTATCTGGGCAGTTTGATTGGGGCGATCTCCTCCTAAAAGGTAACGGAGGAGCCCAAAGGCATTCTCAGTCCGGTTGGCAATCGGGCATAGAGCGTAAAGGTAGAAGAATGCTTGACTGTGAGAGAGATATTTCGAACAGAGATTAACGTCGGGCTTAGTGATCCGGTGGCTTCTGAATGGAAAGACCATCGCTCAACAGATAAAAGGTACTCCGGGGATAACAGGCTTATCTCCTCTGAGCGTCCATAGCGGCGAGGAGGTTTGGCACCTCGATGTCGGCTCATCGCATCCTGGGGGTGGAGAAGCTCCCAAGGGTTTGGCTGTTCGCCAATGAAAGCGGTACGTGAGCTGGGTTTAGACCGTCGTGAGACAGGTCGGTCCCTATCTGCTGCGGGCGTAGGAAATTTGCGAGGCTCTCTCCTTAGTACGAGAGGATTGGGAGGGACGCACCGCTGGTGTTCCAGTTGTATTACTAAATGCATCGCTGGGTAGCTATGTGCGGAATGGATAAACGCTGAAAGCATATAAGCGTGAAACTTCCCTCAAGATCAGATTTCCTTGCATTGCTGAAGGCTCCCGGTAGAACACCGGGTTGATAGGTTGGGTGTGTAAGTATAGCAATATATTTAGCTAACCAATACTAATAGCCGAGCGCTTGTCCACACTTCTCTTTTTCTTGCTTAGTCTTTAAGCTTTTGTTTGGGTTTATTTTCACCTACCGAATTGGATAGATCGGTGCTATCAAAAATAGCACCGATCTTCAAAGATTGTTTCTATTGCTTTTAATATTACTTGTACTTTTGTAGTTAAATTATAATCATTGCAAAAGTATAGGAAAGAAATTGTTAGAGTATTTCCGGTGACCATACCTGAATGATCCCTCCCGTTTCCATTCCGAACACGGTCGAAAAGGATTCAGGGCCGATGATAGTACTTTCAGTGCGAAAGTAGGTTATTGCCGGATTTTTCAAAACCCCTGTTTATCAGGGGTTTTTTTTATGCCCTTTTTTCACTTTTCTCTATTCTATTTTTTATATTTTCTCCCCTATTTTACTTTATTATTCTCCTTTACCTTGATTTCTCTGGAAGTTCCTCCACCACGATACCCATGCCAAAGGGCAATCACAAAATTTTGTAGGATGAGCGATTACAGAATCAAGGATTTGACACCCCCCGCTCGCCTTGCCAACGAACAGCGTTAAACGACTTAATCCCTGATTCTTTCTCGAAAATGCCCACGATCGACTGGTCAACAATCGGTTATAATGATTTAAACCCTGATTCGTTCT
>JAKBAI010000121.1 GCA_021809185.1 Planctomycetota bacterium | reverse complement strand
TTATACAAACGAAGACAATTTTCTGGTTCATTCCCGTTAACTATTTTTCTTAGGTTACTCTAAACGGATTATTTACCAAGGTTATGCCATCGGGTTTCAGTCAAATGAAGAAAGTATTTTATAGAGTAGCAATTCAGGAAATCAGTAAAACCTTATTTACATCTGCTTTGGAATAATCGAATCAAATGATTCTTGTCCCAGGTACTGGATTATCTAGATTAGAACAGAGGGCTAATCGATTTTGAAATGATTCATGGTTTTCCACAAAGTCAATCATTAAGAAGGATAGTTTATGAAAAGGTGTCATGTTGAGTGGGTCGCGTTGGTCTGGGTAGTTTGTTATGCTCTTTCAGCAACAGGAGAAGAAAATAATAGAGTAGAAAAAAGCGGAGAAAATGAGTCCAAGACAAAAGCGACCATTACCCAGCAGATGGGGGTGATTCGTTTTCAGAGCGGGACGGAACTGGTAACAGAATATCACATAGCTCCCGAGGTAGCAAAACCGTATTTTTATCCCCTTTTGGCCAAGGGGGGAGTTCCAGTGACTCGAGATTGGCCAATGAAAGTTGGCGAAGATAAGGAATCGCGCGATCATGTCCATCAAAAATCGGGGTGGTTCTGTTATGGCGATATTGTTCCGGAAGGGCTGAAACTTACCAGTAAAATCAGAGGAGTGGAAGGGGTCGATTTTTGGTCTGAGGCGAAGGGGCACGGTAAAATTGTTTGTAAAAAGGTCGATGAACCCAAGGGAAATCGGATCACGACATACAATGAGTGGCAAACAGCATCTGGGGAAACAATCCTAAATGAAGTAAGAACAATCGAGCTGAAACTTGTGGGAGAAAATCGATTATTGATTCTGGAAATAGAACTAATAGCGAAAGAATATCCCATCTTGTTTGCGGATACGAAGGAAGGGGCCTTGGGGTTACGTGTTCATGACCAACTTACCGTTGATCGCGGCCACGGTATTTTGAGTAATGCGAAGGGGGATATTGGTGAAAAGAAAGTGTGGGGTTATCTTTCAAACTGGTGCGATTATTCTGGAAAAGTAAACGGGAAAGAGGTGGGAGTAACCATTTTCGATGACGAAAAGAATCCGTATCGTTCGGTTTGGCATTCGCGGAATTATGGCTTATCGGCAGCGAATCCATTTGGCCGAAAAAAATCAGGTTTTCCCGCAATGAAAGGGAGAACCGATCTGGTTCGATTAGCTAAAGGGGAAAAACTGAAGCTCCGGTATGGGATTCTCCTTCACCCCGGTAATGCACAAACCGGAAAAGTTGCAGAAAGTTATACCAGATTTATGAACAAGAACTGATTTCCTGTTATCAAATTGAAGATAGCAAAATAAAAAAAGAGAGACCATGGGAAAAACCTGGTTCTCTCTTTTTTTTGTAAGATTATTTTACAAGATTGGTTATCGAAGTTACCGGCAATCAAGATCGTACTGATCACCCAATTTTGTTTGAAAAGCGCTTGGAAAATTCATCGCGGAGAAGATTGGCGAAGGAGATACCACTGGGAGAAAGATCGATCTCTTCGGTAACTGGACGAACGCGCGTAACCAGTTTCAGTTGATTTTCAAAAGTATAATTGGCTGGTAGTGGTTCCACGATCAATTCCGCAAGATGACCTTCCACCAAAGCCGATTTGGGTAACAAAGCAACCCCGACTTCGTCGCGAACATAAGTAAGCAAAGTAGGCCAATGACTAGATTCGATGACGACATTGAGTTCATTGGAAACTTCGGCTAAGCGTAACTGATGATTGATATGTTTACGCAACGACAGATCGGATGAGGGGAGCAAGAAGGCGAGTTGATAAAAGCGTTCCGGGGTCGGATTTGCTAAGAACTGTTTCATATAAACCGACCAGCCACTGTTCTGGGAAACCACCATCATGATGGGATCATCTGCAAGAACTTCAATTTTGAGTGGCCGGTGGGCAATGGTATAAATATCTGCATCCGATTCAGAAACAATCGCCATATCAAACGAACCGTTCGCGATCCCCTCGATACAAATCGAGTTTTTCGGGGTGGTGATTCGATAAGAATCTTTGCTATGTTGCTTGCAGAAACGGTGCAGGGAGTGGCGGACAACGTTATCCAATAAATTGGGATTACAAGCCAATACCCAACCAGGTTGATTGGTGGGACTAATCGCTTCTGTTAAGATACGATAGCGGTGAACGATCGCTTCGACTGCGGGAAGAACACGCTTACCCTCCTCCGTCAAAAACCAGGTCTTCCCATGGCGTTCTAACCATGGACGCCGGAGAATTCGGCCCGCATGTTGCAATAACGATAGTCGTTTCGAAATACTCGGTTGATTGATGTTTAGAATGCGCGCGGCCTTCATCGCATCCCCATCACATTGAACAATTGTTAGAAAAGTTTGTAACAATTCAGGGGTTAAACTTGCAGGTCGAGGCATATTTGCTTTTATCTTCTTTCCATTTAGGGTTGTTAAATAAATCTATTTTTACTGGATTTTACTAGTGCTTCTAGAGTTATGATATCCCCATCAAGCAACCAGATCCCTTTTTAGCTACGCACCAAAAATTATAATATTTAATCTATTTTTAACGTTTTCCAACGCTTCTATTATTTCTGTTTTATTCCTATTTATCGTTGAGTACATTTTATAATTAAGGAAATCATTTCCGGAAATATATTTTCCTTATTCCCAAAATTTTATTTGAACTTTTGTATGGGGCTTTTATACGGATTGTTTTATGATACTTCTCTTTGGCCCATCCCTTTAGCTCATTTTTTTAGCTCATTTTTTTAGCTCATTACTTAAGCATATTTCATAATCAACTATCATTTTATTACTAACAATTATAAACCGTAATCGACTTTCATTTTAGTTTAGATTCATCTTATGAAAATTCTGTTCCAATTTAATTCTCTTTCTTTCACTTTATTCCCAGAAAATCGAGAAGCTCTATATCCATTGAGCAATCCACCAGCTTCATGTTAAAATATTGGTTGCATTTTGCTCATTAAATTTCCAAAGCCTAAGGCGATGCTTAGATATTTTGAATTTATCTGTCTAATTTAACTGTCAAAGGTATCTCCTGTTTCTTAGGAGCTATTACAATTGTAAAAAAAGTAATTGAGATTTCTAATTTCCTAAACAAAAAAGACATCACTTGTTCATGAGAGGAACCGAGGAATCGCATATGGGCGGTGAATAAAACGTCATATTGGTAAATTTTTAGCCGAATACATGAATAGTCATATTGTCGATTCCGATTTTTGCATTAATCGATTTTTCTCTAAATTTCTCTTATCCTTATTACTAGAAAATTGCTCTCTATTTTGGTTGGGCTCCACCGGAACTCCAATGAAGGAAGTCATTTAAACCGATAAGCAATATGGGCTTCAATAGTAGGCATCAAGTAGGCATCAAGTAGGCATCAAGAGAGGCATCAAGCGAGATATGTAGAAAAAATCGTTTTGTGCACTTTTGTATTATTTTATCTTGTTCCATATCTCCATAAAGTAAAGTTTTCCAATCGCTTGGATTAATCGCTGGAGTTCAATATCACCGGATATATTTTCATTCGAAATTCATTTTATAAGCTAACTAAACTTTCCAAAGTTTGAAGAATTTCTTCTTCATTAGAACTTTCAAAGGGAGATTCATTAAATGCTTCATTTACACAAAATTTATGTATACACAAAGTATTTATAGCTCATCCCATGAATTAGAATCTTTTATATCTCTAAAATTATGGTTCTCTTCTCAAACAATATCTCTACTAAAAAAACAGAAGGAACTATTTTATGAATGATAGACGCTTGATCGAGAGGAAAACTTCGCAACTTTTTATCGAAGGGGGAATTTCTTATTGTTTGTGGTTATGTAAAGGGCAGATTTTATAGTTATTTTAGTTTTATATTCAATAACGGAGATTGCTCAAATTTCGTTTCCTATAATAGTGATCTCTATCTCTACTTTTATCTCGATCTCTAGCTCTACCTTTATCTATACCGTGATCCTGTTTTGGTTTATTTGAGGATCAGTCAAACTAAAAAAATCAGATAGTAAAATTCGGGACAATTCCAAGTTAATTAACGAACTGCATTATGGAAGGGTTCTCAGTTCCCATTAATTAAACCAGTACATTAAATGTATAGATAATTTGATTATCGTCAAATCAATTTTGCCCGCTATGATAAAACCGATCGAAATGATGGTAAGTCGTTCCTGTTTGCTAAAATTTAAGCTTCGAAAGATAATCATCGATCCGATCCATTATCGAACTAGGTGTTCTATTTGAAGTTTCGCATTGATAGAAATCACTTGGACTAATGATGGGGGGAATCCATTTCTAGACACATCAAAAAAGTCAACACATTCCTAATACGATCGATCCGAAAAAGGGAGATCCTCAAATATAGTTAATTGAGGTCAAAATCCTTAGCATACGACAACCATGTTGAGAAAATTGATTCAAGGAGAATGTTTGTAATAATTACATGCGCGCAGATTCTTATAAGGCAATCTCCATTTTGAATAATCGATCATAGCCAAGAGACATGAACTAGATTGTCAAATATTTGAGACTAAAATTTGCTTGAACCGATCGGGGAAGTAAGAACGAGAGCGGCTCATGGTATAAAATGGGATTTTATCTGATCAATAGGGTGAGAATAACAATTGATACAATCTGTTTTTATTTACAATCCGAACTGTAGGGTGAAGTTAGAAATCGAAGCATCAAAACAGAAAACCAAGCTGATTTATACATCAAGGAGTCCCTACCTATGATTAATAACATTTAGAAATATTAGCTAATCGTTACGAAGCGAAATTTTTCGTAGGAAAATGAAAATAAAACTTGGTTGCCTGTTAAGGAACAGGATCTCGAAAACCGAACAGGTTCCATCGATTTGAGATCAATAGCTTCGGAAAATTCAGGGCTTAACGTAAGTATTGATTGTAAAGAAAATGCTCCCTTCTTAAAATCGTCTCAAAACAAACAATCCCCAGTAACTGAAAAAGCGCAAGTGACCGGTAAACTTTTTGTGACTTTTCTATGCCATTTAATTTCCATATTCCACCTAAGTAGGTCATATTACTAACAGAATAAGTCGGGCCTAAGCGTCGATCTAATAGCATTCACAGGATAAATGCAACGACGATTAAGGACGACCACTTCGGAATCGGAGATAAGAAATGATTCTATGTCGTGTACGCAAGTTCCTGATTGCGGCGGTGCTCTTGGCCGTGGCTCCGTTGATGGCCCGAGCCGAAGAGGCCGCCCAAGGGGTCAAGACCGCACCACCCGCTAGTCCTACCCCTGCAGTAGTTTCTTCGTCATCAGGCGCTTGTGGTGGAACCATGACTGTTAAAGTCTGTGAAATGGTTCCCGTTGTCAAAGATGTAACTCGTACGGTTTACAAACCGGTAACTAAAGAAGTTATGGTTACGGAATATACCACTCAAATGGTACAAGAAGTTAAAACCAAAACCTATACCGAATACAAACGAGTAACCGAAACGGTTATGAAACCCGTTACCAAAACCATCAAAGTTCCCGTAACGGAATGTCGCACAGAAATGCACTCTCGGTGGAAACTCGAATCGTATACCACCTATAAGACCAAAACGGTTGACAAAGGGCATTATGAATGCCGCGAAGTCCCAGCTGGTCCAGGCCTGTTTGATCGTCTTTGCTCCAAGAAATGCGATCCTTGCAATCCATGCGGATCTTGCAATACTTGTCCAAAGATGAAAACAGTCAAATGCTGGGTTCCTTGCTGTGTAACCGAATGTGTTCCTGTTTGCAAAAAGAAATTGGTTAAAGAATGCTACCCTGTAACCAAACAAGTTTGCACCTACAAATGTCAAACGGTTACGGAAATGGTACCTTGCTGTGTTACCAAATGTATTCCAGAATGCAAAACTTGCAGCTACACTGTATGCAAAAAAGTTTGCGTTCCTCACCAGGTCAAAAAATGTGTAACCACTTGCGAACCTGTATGCGAAACCGTAAAGGTAACTGTCTGCGAACCTCGTTGGGTTGATAAACAAGTTGCTTGCAGCAGTCCTTGCAGCACCAGCTGTGATCCTTGTGCATCCGCTTGTTGTGGTTCCGCTGGCTTCTTTGCTAAACTCAAAGGTAAATTTGGTTCCAAAGGTTGCCACACTGCAACTCCTTGCTGCAATTAATTAAATCATTGCCCAAATAAAAAAGCCTCCCGTAAGGGTGGCTTTTTTTGTTTTAAATCGATCGATTCTCTCTTCCAAATTCCGCCAAAGCGAAAACCGGAATATCAATTTTCGAAAATATCGACTAGTTTCTTTGGTAGTTTCTTTGGTGAATCCTTATCAGATTAATCGTCGAATATCGAGAATGACTACGAATAACATCAATCCCAAAATCAATAACAGACCCATCCATAAAGCAATTTCCTGAACAATTCGAGGAGCTGTTTTCCCTCGTATTTTTTCATAGATTAAAAAGACCATATGACCACCATCCAAAATAGGGATTGGTAAGAAATTGACGATAGCCAGGTTTACATTGATCATGCCAATAAATAAAATGAACTGCCAGAGATTCTCCCCAGCAATCGAGTAGGAGACCGAGGCGATCGTCAAAGGCCCGCTCATCGTTAACGTAGATACACGGCCACTTATCATCGCATAGAGATTTTGATAGATCATTCGAACAGTGCGGATAGTGCGATGGATACCCAGATCGATAACTTCGCCAGGATTTTCAGCACGTTGGAGTCGGAAATCACCACTAAAATGCAGGCCGCGATCTATCTGAGACCATTCCTTGTCTTCCAGGAGAGTTAGTGATACTTCCATCGAAGGGTCGTTTCCTCGTTGCAAGCGCAGATCGATATTGGAGCTGTTCAGCCGTTGTAAGCCAAAGTGCACAAATGGCCATTGAGAAGGTTTAATCTCTTCCCATTTTTCAATGACTTCTGCGTGACTACGATTCATGTGGTGAATGCGAATCGCTTTAATCAGATCCCCTTTCTGAATCCCTGACTGCGCAGCAGGGGAATTAGTTTCCACCCCCTCAACCACTGGTTCGACTTGATAGGCCAGACCTAAACAGGGGATGGAGATAGGGGAACTAGGGGAACCGATCAGCTCGCGGTGGTAACGGGCAGTTTCATTCCAGTCGAGTTCTAATTCGACTCGCTCTTCGCTGTGTAAATTCGGGCGCAAAATGGTAAGTTTGACCTTTTGATTACCCCGTTTGTTAGCAAACCAGTTTTCTAATTCGAACGGGAGCTTGATTGGATCGAGAGGCAAATCCCCTTTCTGGGTAGAACCGATTTCCCAGTGTTTCTTTATGCCATTATCTTGGACCTCCACGGCAATAATTTTATCTCCAGCGAAATCGGTGGTCAGTGGTCGAAGGCCAGGTTCAAGATTGGGATTACTCAGAACTTTGCCTTTGGTCGCCGCTGAATTATTTTGAACCGCAACGATGCGCCCCATTTGCATTCGAAGTCCAGTGGTTACGGTAAATGCAGGTGGGAGTTGAATATCTGTTTCTTCACCACTGGAAAATCGGCGGACTCGAACCGTCATCGGTTTTCCGCGCATATTATACATTCGTTTATAAAATTCGCTGAAGTTCGATGAATAATGGGAACGGTCTGTGGTCTTGTCTAGAGGAGGGATCAGCGCTGGTTCTGGGTGGTCGCTATCGGCGGAACAGGCGATAATTTGATCCCCCGGTTCGAAAGCAGGGGTGGCTTTGCTCGTCGCGGAACCAGAGCGAAAAGGTTCTAATTTGATCTGTTTACTTTTGATTAGCGTTAGTTCCTCGATGGGGAGGACGCCGATAGTTGGATACAAAGCATCGGCACCTCGAACAGGTGCTATTTCTACTGCTTGCGGATCTTCCCCCGGATTCTGGATCACAAATGGGATCTTTTCCCCTTTTCCTGCACTCATAACAATGGGTCGGATATCATCGAACATAGGCCGATCCCAGTTCTCAATTTTCTGGATAATGGTATCAGAATGGATACCACTTTGCCAGGCAGGGGAGCCAGCTTCTACCGAACCGATAATGGGGGATCGCTCTTCGATACCATGCGAATAAGCAATCATGAAACAGACAAAGGCTAAAATCATGTTCATGATTACCCCGGCAGAGATGATCAGCATTCGTTGGCTAACCCGTTTATTTTTGAAGGAGCGTGGATCTTCATCCGCTTCTTCGTTGTCGGCATCTTCTCCCTCTCCGACCATCGCCACATACCCGCCTAGAGGTACCCAGCCAATTTTATAGGTGGTTTCGCCGTACTTAAATTCGCAACCAGGTATCGCTTTACCGAAGCCTAAGGAGAATGTTTTCACATGCACATCGCACCATTTAGCTGCTAGAAAATGCCCCAGTTCATGGATAAAGATAACCAGACCTAAGCCGAGGAGAACTTTGGCAACGTCGCCGACAACCAATCCTTTCCACAAGATAAAAAAGATCAAACCACCAACAATCAGAAGTGGTCCCACATTGTGGCTGAACCAAGCGAGAGAAAATAATTTTGGTGGAATAACAGGCGGTTCCATATCAGCAGGGTTCGAATATGTTGCGTTATTCTCGACCCGATTTTCTTTAAGCGGTTCAGTAGAATTTATATTATTTAACGGCGTTTCCAACGGTATACCTCCAGCCGAGTTTGATGATCGGCAGCAAGAAGTTCAGCCAAAGTGGGTTTAGCTGAATGTTGATGATTAGATAACACAGATTGACAAATTTCTGTTATTTCCAGAAAGGAAATCTCTCGATTCAAAAAGCGCTGTACCGCGATTTCATTCGCGGCATTCAGAACAGCACCCGCTGTTCCCCCGTTTTGGATTACTTCGTAACCTAGATCGAGAGCTGGGAAAACTTCCCGGTTGACTGCTTCGAAGTTGAGCTGATTCAGATCGCGCCAATTCATTCTTTTCGCTGGCCCTCGATGCCGCTCTGGATACAGGAGAGCGTACTGGATGGGGAGCCGCATATCAGGTGGGGAGAGCTGCGCAAGCACTGACCCATCTTCATATTCTACAAATGAATGAATCATCGATTCGCGATGAATTATCACGTCTAGTTTATTTGCGGGGAGATCAAATAACCAATGGGCTTCAATCAACTCCAGGGCTTTGTTCATCAGAGTGGCAGAGTCGATCGTTATTTTATTGCCCATTTGCCAGGTTGGATGCCGCAGAGCCTGTTCCACGGAAACGGAACGCAATCGTTCGCGATCATATCCGCGAAACGGGCCACCACTACCTGTTAAAATTACTTTTTCTACGGAACTCCGTTGATTTCCTTGGAGAGCCTGAAAAATGGCGCTATGCTCGCTATCCACTGGTAGCAACGGTACCTTTCTTTCCTTTGCTAATTCCTGGATCAATGCCCCTGCGACAACCATTGTTTCTTTATTGGCCAAGGCGATCGCTTTACCTGCCAGAATTGCTTCGTATGTACCTAAAAGTCCTGCCGCGCCAACGATTGCTGTTACAACCATATCGACATCACTTTGTTGGACGATCGTTTGAATTCCGCGTTCCCCAATGAGGAATTCGGTCTCGGGTGGCAATTCGACCTGCCCCACTCTCTTGGCAGTCTCTTCATCAGTAAGGACTGCAAACCTCGGTCGAAATTCCCAAGCCTGTTCTTTTAATCGGTTCCATTGAGTATGGGCAGCTAATCCCACCACTTCCAGATGTTCTGGCAGCGCTCGAACGACATCTAGTGTACTCGTTCCAATCGATCCCGTTGAGCCAAGGATCGAAATCCGTCTCTTTACTCCTGTCCCGCCAATTCGATCTGTGGAAACACAAGCAAAGGGAGAATCCAGCGCTGATCGAATTTCTGACAAATCCATTTTCTCCAATTCTGATCTATTACTCTCAGGAATATTACTTTTTCGAAGGATTACTTTCCGAAGTGTTGACTGCTTAAATATTCACGATGATATTCATAATTCTCGCAATGGAATCACTATCTCTAGAACCACTATCTCTAGAAGCAGAATGATATAGTTGGGTTCGTTGGGTGATTACTTTAAATTCAGCTCTTTTACGAACGGCTTGTCTAGCTATTCGCTGGGTGCCTTTCCTCGGTTTGAGTCTCCGTTCGTTTCAAATATTCTGATTTTCATGAAATATTTTATTATTGGCTCAGATCCTGTATTTCGCTTGCTTCAATCAACTTTGCCTGGTTCAAATATTTCCAAAATATTTAATTTCATTTTATATTCATAATAAACAAATCAAGACCACTTCTTCCACTTCATATTGTTCGTAATTATGTAAGGATTATATCGATTTTTATAGTAATTATTCAACCCCAACTTAGGAATACTGTTTGCTTGGACTCATTTATCCCAAAAAAGTCCAAGAGATGAATGAAAATCTAACAGCGACTTAATATTAAAGAATTGTTTTTGAAATAAATTATAATTTGTTATCGAGTGTTTGTTGATCGATCTTCCCTAGGGTTTATCATTCTGTTCGAGATTTATTAAATTAGCTGTTGGAAGGAATTATGAAACTCGGTCTGCTCGGATACATCCTCGAAACGGTTAGCGATAGTGCCATATTATTGATGTTGAAGATGATCATCGATAAAAATGCATTCATTATTTTGAAAGCTTACTATTTAGAAACAAAGAAACAAAAAACAAAGCAGAAGGTAAATGGAATTCTAGGCAAGAAAAGAAAATGGCAAAAATCGATTTGCTGGTCTACGATTCCCTGAGATAGGGAAAGCGAAATCGATCTTGCCGGATAACCTAATAAAACAATCCGTATATCCAATAGGAACGAATAAGTTTCTATTATTCTGGGGTGGTAACAATTACAGTTGCTGGACGAAGAACACGGTCGTGAATCAGAAAACCTTTTTGAAGAACTTGGACCACAATATTCGCAGGGTGTTCTTTACTAGGTTTCATCTGAACTGCTTGGTGGAGATTGGGATCAAAAGGTTTTTCGAGACAGTCGATTAATTGAACACCATGGCGCTTTAAGACATCGAGAATCTGGTTCTGCGTGGCCGAGACCCCTTGAATCAACGAATTCTGTTCGTTGATTTCCCGAGCGGCGTCAATCGCTCGATCCAGATTATCAAAAGCCATCAACAGGTCAGCAGCAAATTTGGCGTGAGCGAATTTCTTTTCGATTTCCATGTCGCGCTGGGCACGTTTTCGTGCGTTTTCGTACTCTGCGGCGGAACGCATGGCATTCTCTTTTTCTGCCTCGACTTTCTCCAATTTTGCTTTTAATTCAAGAATTTCTTGTTGCAAAATATCGACAACTCCAACAGATTCAAAATCGGAGTTGGTTGCTGGGGTGGGTTCATTTCCTGTCGAATCATCTTTATTTGGATTATTGTTCATATCTATTCTCCAAACTAAAAAACCATATTTACATTGAAAAATTACAAATTCATAATAAACGAGATACTTTTAGAACGCTTCTGAAATACATTCAGATCTTGGGCTGCGTTCATTTATTCTGCATATATCCATTCTGCACATGTCATTCCAAATGGTTATATTATTCTAATTTTTGGTCAAGCAACGTTGAATGGTAGTATGGATAGTCCTTACCAGAGTTCCCAGGATTAAATTCTTCTATGAATCCTCATTATGCTGAAAGAGATGTTTCAGCCGATCTAATAGACCTTTCTTAGGTGCCGAAACAACTTTTTGGTCAATCTCCGACAATTCACGTAGGAGTTCTTCCTGCCGTTTCGTGAGGGATTGAGGAGTTTCGATTACAACAACAACATGGAGGTTACCACGCCGATTAGGGGATCGCAAATTGGGCATTCCCTCTCCTGAAATCAAGATTTCGCTGTGCGAATGGGTACCACGAGGGATTTGCAACGAGGTTTTGCCCGTTAAAGTGGGGATTTCAATGGTTGCGCCTAGAGCTGCTTGACTAAAGGTGATCGGGATACCACAGTAAAGCTCGTCCCGTTGACGAGAAAAATCGGGGTGATCAGCAACGCGAATGATTAAATCTAGATTGCCACGAGGTGCACCAGGATCACCGGCTTCCCCTTCTCCACGCAACTGAACGTGAACTCCCGTATCTACCCCAGGAGGGATATTTACTTCAATTTTACTCCCGCTATTCACTTTCCCTTGCCCGCGGCAATTATTGCAAGGATCACTAATTTCCTGACCACTGCCACGGCAAGATGGGCATTCTCGTTGTACCGCAAAAAATCCGGCTTGGTTAACGATAACCCCTTTCCCCGCGCAGCGTTTACAAGAAGTTTTCTTTCCAGAAAGAGTTCCTTTTCCGTTGCATTTTTTACAGTGTTCGAGTCGTTGTACGGGGATCGATTTTTTACACCCCGTATAGGCTTCGACCAGATCGATTTCCAGTTCGATTTGAATATCGTTCCCAGATTGGGGACCACGCGAGCGCCGTCCGGTTCCTCCTCCGCCAAAAAAACTGGAAAGAATATCGGTGAAAAAATCGGAAGCAGAGCCCCCTGGAAAACCACCGCCTCCCGCCATTCCCTCTAGTCCCGCATGACCGTAACGATCGTAGATCGCCCGTTTTTCTGAATCGACCAGAATGTCATGTGCTTCGGTTGCTTCACGAAATTTATGTGCTGCGGTTTCGTCCCCAATATTGCGATCGGGATGATATTGCCGTGCCAATTTGCGATAAGCTTTTTCGATTTCTTCAACGCTGGCGCTTTGCGTTAGTCCCAAAATTTCATAATAGTCTCTTTTATTTGACATCGCCGCATCGTCCCTTCTGATCGATTGGTCCGCAATCAATTATCCCTGGCTATTGCCATTGATGGATTTCCTAATTGATGGATTTCCTAATTGATGGATTTCCTAATTGATGGATTTCCTAATTGATGGATTTCCTAATTTTATCAACTTTCTATGGCTTACCTTCATTTCGTCTTTGACTATTTTACTCTCCATGATTCATTTTCGGCCGCTAATTGTATTTTGACAGATTCATATTGTTTTGTGGACTCCCTGCCCGATTCTATTTTCTGATTTTTCTCGTTCGCTATATCCCAATACCATTTTTTGAATAGTACTCTATTCTTTACTTGAGTTCAACAGTAGATCAATGGTGTAGAAAATTTGTCTATTCTAGCACGATGATTTAGATTTTTGTGAACCCGGTGAGATCTGTTTTCTCAACGGTTAAATTTTTTCAAGATCCTACAAAGAAAAATCCAGAGTTCACGGTTATAAACGCCATGAATTCTGGATCTAATAATTCAGCAAAAAAAATCAAACATCGCTTAGCCATACCAATAACCAGAAAGTTCCTTGTAGGAAGTTTGCTTCCATAATCTTATCATTTTTACGATAATAAATAGTTAAAGTTCTCATCGTAACAAGATTATTGAAACAAACAGGCAAACTTCAAGATTCTGCAAGAGAAATAATCCTAAAGAGAACAATCACTTGAAGTTTGCTATAGTTATTGGAATAAGTTATTGGACTAAGCAATTGCTCCAGCTATTTTTGCCTGATCGTTATCATCATCGATTTTGGTAATCATTACTTCGGTAGTGAGCATCAGCCCCGAAATACTTGCTGCGTTTTGCAGAGCAGATCGGGTAACGCGAAGTGGATCGACAATGCCAGCAGTGAACATATCGACATACTCAGCGGTATTGGCGTTATAACCGATCGATGGGTTGGATTCACCGCGAGTAATTACTTCGTCGGCAACAACAGCGCCATCGATACCGCAGTTTTCAGCAATGATTCGAATCGGTTTACTCAGAGCACGAGCAACAATTTCAGCCCCTAATCGTTCATCATGGCTCAGATTTTGGGAAGCGACTAGAACCGGTTTGACACAGCGGAGCAAGGCAGAACCACCTCCAGGAACAATTCCTTCCGCTACCGCAGCGCGGGTAGCGTTCAAGGCATCTTCAACACGAGCTTTGGTCTGTTTCATTTCGGCTTCGGTTGCTGCACCAACGCGGATAATAGCAACGCCACCCGTTAGTTTTGCTAACCGTTCAGAGAATTTTTCTTTGTCGTATTCACTTTCGGTTTGTGCCATCTGAGTACGAATCTGGCGAATACGATCCGAAATTTTATCCCGGCTACCCAAGCCATCGATGATGGTGCAATTTTCTTTTTCTACAACTACCTGTTTAGCTTGGCCGAGCTGTTCAATCGTTACATTTTCCAGCTTGATTCCCAGATCTTCGCTGATAAAGGTACCACCGGTCAAGGTAGCAATATCCCCTAACATCGCTTTGCGGCGGTCGCCGAATCCGGGGGCTTTGACGGCACAAACTTGTAGTCCTGCCTGAAGGCGATTGACGACAAGAACGGCAAGGGCTTCGCTTTCGACATCTTCGGCGATGATTAAAAATGGTCGCCCTGTTTGAGCCGCTTTTTGTAATAAAGGTAACAGATCGCGAACGTTGGAGATCTTCTTTTCATAAATGAGGATCAACGGGTTTTCCATCTCGCATTTCAAATCGGGATGGTTGACAGCGAAATAGGGGGAAATATACCCTTTGTCGAACTGCATCCCTTCGACAAATTCCAGAGTGGTTTCACTCGTTTTTCCTTCTTCAACGGTGATAACGCCGTCATTGCCTACCTTTTCGAAGGCATTGGCCATTAACTTACCAATGGTTTGGTCATTATTAGCAGAGATCGAGGCAACATGCATCATTTCTGCTTCCGTGGTTAAGCGCTTGGTAAGGTGATCTTGCATGTGCTTGACCGCAACGTCAACCGCTTTATCGATGCCACGTTTGATGGCCATGGGGTTCGCCCCAGCGGTGATACTGCGTAAACCTTCTTGGTAAATCGCCAAGGCAAGGATAGTTGCGGTGGTTGTGCCATCCCCAGCGCTATCGTTTGTTTTTTGGGCAACGGCGTTGACCAATTTGGCCCCCATGTTTTCAAATGGGTCGCTCAGGTCAATTTCTTTGGAAACGGTTACACCATCTTTGGTTACCGTTGGACCGCCATACGATTTTTCAATGATCACATTTCGCCCAGTTGGGCCTAGTGTTATTCCTACTGCTTTGGCCAGCTTTTCCGCACCACTCAACAATTTCTTGCGTGCGTCATCTGTATACAGAATCTGTTTTGCCATGAGAAGATTCTCCCTTTTATTTAATTAGATGAATGGATCAATCTCGCTGATCCAATTTTTTATGGTTTAATGATTTCCAGAATCGAAGTTTTTAATCGATTTCGTTGTTTGCTTAAATATTTCTACCGATTATTATCGGTCTATTTATTACCGGTCTATCTTATTGACCTATCTGGATTTACAGCATTTTCTGAGCTAAGATCTTCGAGCAAATATGGAAACATTGCATGGGATATTATCTGAATCAAACCGATTGGACCAGCATATTCCATAGCGATAGTAAAAGTCAGAAACAGTAAAAATCAGGGACAGTAAAAATCGCAGCTCGGCAAACTTTTCTACCCGTCTCGGTCTAAGGACATAATGAGACGATTGTCAATGCCAGAAGATCTCCGCAAATAAATCCAGTAAATACTAGTTAGTGACTTTGGCCAGAATATCGGTTTCGCGCATGATTTTGTATTCGTGGTCGCTCACTTCGACTTCGTTCCCAGCGTAACGGCCAAAGAGTACTTCGTCACCCACCTTGACACTGAGGGCAACCCGTTCGCCATTTTCGCGCACTTTGCCTGGACCAGTCGCAACAACTTTCCCTCGTTGTGGTTTTTGTTTGGCAGTATCGGGTAATAAAATACCACCTGCAGTTTTTTCTTCGGCTTCCAGAACTTTGACGACGACGCGATCATCGAGAGGACGTATATTTGCCATCTTTTTTAGTCTCCTTCTTAAGAGATATTATTTAAGAGATATTATTTAAGAAATACTATTTTATGAATTACTTATATTAATTGATTTTATTCGTTGTATTTTAATGCAGATCATCTTCAGATGGAATTTATCTATTGTTTAGATTAATGGTTTAGAATAATTCGCTCGCT
>JAKBAI010000120.1 GCA_021809185.1 Planctomycetota bacterium | reverse complement strand
AATCGAGAAATCGTTTCGCGCACCGCGTTAAAAGATGGCGACCGTGTAAAAATATGCGGATTTATGTTCTGTTACCGCGATGAAAAAGCGCAAGGAGTTAACAAACCACAACCTAAACCGGGTGATGAAATAGCAGAGGAGTTAATTGAGGAAGAAGATCAACCAAACACGACGACAACAGTAGAAGCAACCCTGAAACGGTTAGGAAATAAGCAGGTTCTGGAGGTACAGCCTTCGGATAAATTACGAGCGATATTGGCGATTTCGAATGTGATCTCGCGAACCTTTGAAATTCGAAAGTTATTACCGCAAATTGCTGAAGAATTATTGACACTTTTTCGCCAAGCAGATCGTTGTTTTTTGATTGAATATGTCCCTGAAACAGATCGATTGATTCCCACGTTGGTCAAATCTCGACTCCCAACGACGACCAATGAGCGATTCAGTTCAACAATTGTGCGAAAATGTATTCATTCCCTGGAATCATATTTGAGCGAAGATGCTTCGAGCGATAAAAATATCGGATTTGCGCAATCGATTAGCGATTTTCGCATTCGCTCTGTCATGTGTGTGCCGTTAGTATCCGCGGAAAACAAGCCATTGGGGGTTATTCAGCTCGATAGCCAGGATCGAACCAAGAGGTTTTCTAAGGATGATTTACAACTTTTGGTGTGCGTAGCGAACCAAGCGGCGATAGCGATTGAGAATGCCCGGATGCATTCGGAACTGGTTATTCAGCACAAATTTGAAGAGGAAAACAAAGCAGCGAGTAAAGTACAACGGGGGTTTTTACCACAAAAATTACCAGAAATTCCAGGATACGAGTTCTTTTCGCATTATGTTTCTGCTCGAACCGTTGGCGGTGATTATTACGATTTTGTCCCTTTACCCGATGGTCGCTATGCGATTTTGTTGGGGGATGTGTCCGGAAAGGGGGTACCAGCGGCATTGTTAATGGCGCGCGTAAGTGGTGAAGCGAAAATTTGTATTCTTACGGAACCAACAGTTGCTGAGGCAATTACCAAACTGAACGATCAGCTATTACAAACCAATCTGGAAGATCGTTATATTACTCTTGCTGCGGTCATCCTAGATCCCGATCAGCATCAAGCAACCCTGGTAAATGCTGGCCATATCCCCCCCGCTGTTTTTGATCCTCATTCCCCAACTCTAACTGTCTGTGTACCCGAAGAGGTCAGTGGTTTCCCCGTTGGTTGGGTACCCGGATTTGCTTATGAATCGGTAACCATCCCTTTGGAAGTGGGTCAGACGTTGATTCTTTTTACAGATGGGATTCTGGACGCAGAATCGGCCAATGGTACCCGTTTTGGTGAGGAAGGAGTCCAAGCTGTTATCAAGCGAATTCGTAACCTCGCATTATTTCAACCTAAACAGGTTGGCGAGGCGATTATAACTGGTGTTCGCCAACATGCCTTGAATCACCCTCAATTCGATGATATTGCCCTAGTCTGTTTTGGGCGAGTGAATGAACACCCAACTGTTGATATTGAGTCGAATAATTCATCGGTTCATGAGATCGAACTTAAATAAGTTCCTTTTGAAATTAATCTCGTGTAATCGACCACTCTTTAACAGAGTGAATTCAACAGATTTTCTCGCCTTTACAGACTAAAATTTAGTCTACAAGGTTTCTTAAGTTTGAATCAATTATAGAGGGATTTTGTCATGATGCTCTCCGCTTTTTCAGAAATTCCGAAGAGGATCCCATTAAATACCCAACAATTCGTTGGTGCTCGACGTTCTTTTCGATTCATTGCTGGTTTCGCTATTTTTGTCGTTTCGATTTTCATTCTGATCGATTCTAGTAATGCTCAGCAATCGCCAAAGATCGATTCAAAAAAAGAAGCTAAGAACCAGATAACTACCACCCCCAAAAATCAGAAAAATCTTAGTCCAACAAAACAAGAACCCCTGAATCAAGAAACCGTTGAAAAAGAGACGAAGACCAATCGGATCGATTTAAACGAAAAACTGGAAGGCTCTGAGGGGAAGGGGGCAAGTAATCCAATTGTACCCGTCGATAAAAAATCGATCCCAACTCCATTAGAGAAAAATTCTCCGAAAGATTCTGTAAAAGATCGAATTCCTCTCGGTATTGATTATCTGCCGTTTTTTCGTCTGGTGGAAGATGATGCCACTATCCGGAATGAAAACGATAACCCCGATGAATTCAGAGCTTATAATTATACGATATTGCACGCTCATTCATTTACTGTTGACCAACTTCATCAATACGCCGATAATAATTTATCGTTCGCTGATCTGGTTAAACCATCTCGAAAACTGTTTCAGTTTCAGCTCGTGGAATTCAGTGGGCGGTTGGTCAGGATCCAGCCCATTTCCAAAATCCCTCGAAGTGTCCAAGAGGAAGCCCCAGAGATTAAAACCATTTACGAAGGATGGTTATACCCTGCCAATGATCGCAATAATAGCCCTATATCCATTGTTTTTACTGATCTCCCCGAAGGCATGGAACCAGGAAGAGAATTAACCTACCAGGTTCATTTTCCAGGGTATTACTTCAAGCTGATGCGCTACGAAAGCAGTGAAAAGGATGAAAAGGGAAAAAACATCTGGCGCGTTGCCCCTTTATTGATCGGCAGATCCGTTATTCGCCAGGAAGAATTCGAAGATATTACGAAAGCGAATTCCTCAATTTCCTCTCCGATGGTAGCGTTAGTCATTTGTTTGGTAATTTTATTGGGAGGCATCATTTTTGGATTAAATTGGTGGTTTAGTCGAGGGGATAAAAAAATCAAAAGTAAATTGCATGAACGGGTAAAAAATCCATTTGGTCAAAAGGATAACACAAGCGGAGGGGATTTTCCTGAAGCATAATATCACGTTATCTATAAATTCACCTGTTATCATTCTATTATCGATCGACCCCGCATCGATCGACCCCGCTTGGAAGATACATAACTTGATAAAAATGTTTGAATGTAAAGCGTGGTTCAAAGAAAAAAACGCTGAAATTCGTAACAAATATTAGAATTTTTACTTTGCGAAGGAACTTAATAATTATTACTTGCCTCCAAAATAATGATAGTTTTTGAAAGAGAGGGAAAGGGTATTTACATCACCAAGTATAAAATTAACCAATAAGTAATAACTAACAAGTACTAAAAAAGTGCACAGAATTTTAACTCAAAAGAATGAGATCTCGCTATAGTTTTCGTGATATTGAGTTCCAGTATCGACGTTTTTGTAAAATAAGTGATATACTAATTGAAAGATATCTGATTTTCCCTTATTTCATCGCCTAAAGTACACTTAAATAGAACAAAGTATAAATATAAACATAAACAGCTCAGGTTTTGATTTTGGAAGTTTTTAATTAAATGGTAAAAAACATTATCACTATCAAAATAACAAACATTGATAATACAACCTTAAATAAGTTTCCAATAAAGCGAGTATAAAACAAACATTGGAATAATCAAAGATAATTGAAACCAAAAATTGATGACAAAGAATTAAAAATTAAATTATTTTCCTTTGAGATCTATCTCTAAACTGGGTGCTAGAATCTAAAATAGACTAGAGAAATCAAGTAAATTCAAAACCAGGGTAATTCAAAATCAATAGTAAAAGAATCAATAGTAAACCAGTAGAATTTGATCAAAGTAAATTTCAAATGAATTTTTAAACAATCCGAGATTGATCCAAATCATGAATGGAGGATAACGGGATGGCAGCTAAAGAGAAATCAAAAAAAGGGGATGAAAAGAATCCCAATGAAGATATCAAAAAGCGCGATATCACCGAGGCCAGTGAAAATGGTAAGCCAAGAAGCGATAAAAAGGACGATAAGAAAGCGGTGATTCGGACCTCGCTTTATTATCAAGATGAAGATGAGGCCTGGAAACGAAGAATAAAACGGCTTATCCCTGCCTGGGTTATTAGCAGTGCATCTCATGTTTTGTTAGTGGGGCTTGCGTTACTATTTTATCATCCTGGTCAGTCCACATCCGATGCAAACGATGATAATGTCGTCAACACTCAATTAAAAGAAGAGGAACAGAAAGACGAGAATTTCGAAAACCCTGATCAAGGGTTTGATGCAGATCTCGAAGCAGCAACTGAATCGACCCGAGAAGATACTCAAAATGTGGAAGCACCGGCAAAAGAGGATGAACCGATCGGGGCGATGAATCAAGAAAATGAAACATCGATGCAAACCCTCAATCCGGTTTTAGGTGCTGAAGATAAAATGATGGGCATGACCGGCCCTTCAGGCGACGAAGGGAGCATGAAGGGGGAGAACGGTGGAGGTAGTGGGATAGTTGCTCCCGGGATGCGGGGTCGCAGTGGAGCGACTAAAGATCGTCTCCTCAAAGCAGGTGGCGGCAATTCCGCTTCGGAAGCCGCAGTAGCCCGCGGATTACACTGGTTGGTTCGACAGCAAAAAACGGATGGTCATTGGCAGTTCGATGGAGCTAATAGCGGCGGCACGAGCAAAGACGATGTGGCCGCAACCGCTATGTGTATTCTTCCATTTTTAGCAGCTGGGGAAACCCATAAATCGGGCAAAGTCAAAGAATATATGTTAGCAGTTAAAAAAGGGCTGACCTGGTTGGCTTCGATGGAAAAAAGCAATGGTGATTTTGCAGGCAAAAAAATTACCATGTATACCCGCGCAGTTGCTGCCTGTACCCTTTGTGAAGCCTATGGCATGACCAAGGATTACGCCTTACGTAATCATGCCCAAGCTGCTATTAATTTTATTGTCAATGCTCAAGCAAAAGATGGTTCTTGGGGTTATGAACCAAATAAAGATGGAGATACATCGATCGTTGGTTGGCAAATCCAGGCTTTGCGCAGTGCGAAGGTAGCTGGGTTGGTATCTCCCAAATCTGCAATGGATAAAGCTCGATCGTTTCTGGTTTCTGTTTCCCAAAATGAAGAATCCCGTTATGGCTATCGTGCCAAAGGGGGATCCTATGCTCTCAGTGCTGTTGGCTTATTGTGCCGGCAATACATGGGTTGGGGACCAAAAAATCCCAGTTTGGCCAAAGGGGTTGAATATCTAAAAACTCTCCCACCCCAACAAGCGAATTTTGATATCTACTATTATTACTACGCCACTCAAGTAATGCACTTCTTTGGTGGTTCTTCTTGGGATACTTTCTGGAACCCCATGATGCGCGATCTGTTGATCAAACAACAAGAAAAAGGGGCTGGCCCCAACAACGGTCGCTGGCCCAAAGATGATCATCTTTTTGGTCAGAGTACTGGCGCTCTCGGTCAAACTTGCTTGTCCCTTCTCACCCTCGAAGTCTACTATCGCCATTTGCCACTCTATAAACGGGAAGGCTCAAATGCCCTTGATGATGCGGGACTATAAAAAGGTAATAGTAAATTCTCATTTCTTTAATCATTATCGATAATCATTAAGTTGATTCGAACCAATCTTGGACCAGATAAAGTAAAATTAATTGCACTTTATCTGGTCCTTTTATTGAACTATTTATTTTTTATGTAGATTTAAAAGTTGCGCTGATCATCTACACCATTTCGATTTAATTCGGTTTTGATTTTAATATCTGATTTAATTTTAGTTGGCTTCACGATCCAATGATTTTCTAAGTCAAAGCTTACTTTAGAACTCTCAAGTAGAGTTCTTTTATCTATTTGGAGAACCAATTCCTGAAACGATGCTCCCGTTTTCCCATTTTCATGATTATTAATCTGTAAAAAAATCGATTGACGGATAACGAATTTTTTTTAGTTTATCTCAATCAGTGGGTTGGATAAAAGCGGTCTGATCAATAAAATAATAAACAAAACATTGGAAGAATTGAATACCCCCTTATGGAAAAGTCTAGTCGACAAAAACGGAAAAAGCGCGATTCACGAATTTATTTTCTTCTATTGGGCATGGTTGCTCTGGTTGCTATCAAATTTCTCTTAAACGATGATCATCATTCTCGAAAAACGATCAGTTATGGCAAATTCAAACAATTGTTACGAGAACCAGGAGAAGTAAAATTCACTCATATTTTTGTCGGGAGTCAGGAAATCCTTGGCGAAATGACGGTCGAATCCAAAAAAGATGCTAGAGATAACGAAAATAAAGTTGGAGAAAACCAAGAAACCAAAACAGAAGGGGAACCTGTTTTTTTCCGAGTCTTGCGCATCGGCTTAGAAAATGATCCAGAATTGATCTCTTTACTAGATCGATCTCTAAGTACCGAATACGAAGCCGAAAAAGAAGAGTCGATTCTGAAAAGGATATTTACGATCGGATTGTGGATAGCTTTGATGGGAACGAGCGTGGTGCTCTCGGTATTATTCGTGCGCTGGTTAATGGGGAATACCAGTGGTTCGGCCTTTGGCTTCGGTAAAAGTCGGCACCGCGTTTTTCAAAAGGATGATTGCCAAGTAACCTTCTCCGATGTTGCAGGGATCGACGAGGCCAAGCAAGAACTGCTGGAAGTGGTCGATTTTTTGAAGAATCCCCAGCGCTATACTTCGTTGGGGGGCAGAATTCCCAAGGGGGTATTGCTCGTTGGTCCGCCGGGTACCGGCAAAACGTTGCTCGCACGCTCGGTCGCCGGGGAGGCAGGAGTATCCTTTTTTTCGATCAGCGGTAGCGACTTTGTGGAGATGTTTGTCGGAGTAGGGGCGAGCCGAGTCCGCGATCTATTTCGCAACGCCGAAAAACAGGCCCCCTGTATTATTTTCATCGATGAATTGGATGCTCTAGGTAAAAGCCGATCGGGTCATTCGACCACCAGCCATGAAGAGCGTGAACAAACTTTGAATCAGCTTTTGGTGGAGATGGATGGTTTTGATTCCAACCAGGGGGTCATTATTATGGCGGCAACCAATCGCCCAGAGATTCTGGATGCCGCTCTCTTACGTCCAGGGCGATTTGACCGGACGATTGTGGTTGATCGGCCCGATATTCAAGGGCGCGAGGCCATTCTCAACGTCCACGCTCGCCGAGTTAAACTCTCTCCCGAAGTCGATCTGCATCGTGTTGCGGTCTTGACCCCTGGCTCCGTGGGAGCCGATCTTGCCAATCTGGTCAATGAGGCCACCCTCCTTGCTGCCCGTTCCGGCCATGAAATGGTTCAACCCGCTGATTTTGATGAAGCGATTGAGCGCGGGGCGGTTGGTCTGGAACGCCGTAGCAGAATTATGCGCCCCGAAGAGAAAAAACGGGTTGCGATTCACGAAGCAGGTCATGCCCTGGTTGCCTGCGCTGTACCGGGGAGCGACCCTGTCCATAAAGTATCGATCATCCCGCGCGGTTTTGCTGGTGGATATGTTCTCCAGCGCCCTGATAGTGATCGTACTCTGCTGACACGATCAGAACTCGAAGCTCGCATCAAGGTCGCTCTTGGCGGAACGGTTGCCGAAGAATTGATCTTGGAAGAAATTTCCACTGGGGCCACCAGCGATTTGCAAAAAGTTCACGAAATCGCCGTTCGCATGGTCAAAGAGTTTGGAATGTCTCGACTTGGTCGTGTGTACCACAGTCCCTCCGATGGAGATGGTTTCTTATCTCCTTCCTTTTCTGATGCTCATCTCGGTTATAGCGAAGCCACTGCACGCGAAATAGATCTCGAAGTACGTCAAATTGTCGATCAATGCCTGCAAGAAGTTCGTGATCTTATTGATCGCACTCGCCCAGCTTTGCTCGCTTTGGCCAGTACTCTGATAGAATTGGAAGTCATCGAAGGCAAAGCTCTCTTAGAATTGCTCAAAGCCAATGGCTTCGTACCTCATGAGCGTGCTTACCAGGATATTTTGGACGCTAACCCGAACGGTAATCATTCTTCCAATAATCCTTCCAATAATCCTTCCAATCATTCTTCCAATCATTCCTCTAATCATCTCCCCCCTCACCAAAATGGCGAGCTGCATATTAAAAAATCTTAATTCTGCAAATGGGTAAGCTATTAGGGAAGGGACGATTTGATAAGAGTCGCGAGTTATAGGAATCAGATCTTTTAAGATTATCGCCCAAATCTTGTTTCAAGCTTCAAACAATCTATTTTCATATTGCTCATCCTTGACAAGGATGAGGTCAAGATCGGCTCATTGCTGTTTAATGATTTTTTGTTCCAAATCGAAAAAGAATTGGTAAGAAACGATAGGAAGAACAATGGCAAGAATGAATAATAAAAGGGGACTAAAGTATAAATTTACTTTCCTTTCCATTTCTCAGAAAAAGAAAGTAAATCTTGAAAATGGTTTATTGGTATGCCGAAAAAATTGTATTATTCTTCGTGGTTCGTTAGGATAATTTTATTCGAATCGATACCTGAATTGAGAAGTAAAATCACTCCGGTTTGATCCTGAATAGGTCCAGCCTTAGGAGTCTTAAACGAGGGTAGATAAATCGCCTGAGAAATTGCTTTACCCGCAAGTTTCGCAACCGCGGATTCTCTGGCTTTGCTCAACCACAAACTACCACTCCAGAGAAACGATTTAACATGAGCCTCCAGGTTATCCCACCGTTGCTGCCATTGTTGCCAGAAATCATCGACCCGACTAAATGATGGTGCATGATTCTCATTCGAATCCCCAACAGTATATTCCCCAGGCAACAAGCGCGGAGTGAGCGAGATAGGCAACTCGGAATGTTCAAAAAATACCTCCTCATCCATTGGAGTGATTTGTAAAGGAATTTGCGTCGGGTCGTCGCTTATGGGTGGTTTTGCTTGAACCGCTTGACTACTAGATACAATTACCGCTAGAATCGCTAGATAATATTGGCCATATTTTTTCAAGCTGAATAGATGCTTTAGATTACTTTTTAGATTACTCTTCATATTGGATTCCTTTCCATTTTTTGACTGAGTTCCAATCGGTCAAACTTATCTCTATACCCTCAGAAATAAAAATCGACAACTGCAATTTTTACAATGTTTGGAGATATTAATCCCGATCATTATCTCTTTGTATACACCGCTTTAGTAAATAATGGTCAATGAAATAGGATAGTAAAAATGGGTAAAGCGTGAGATTGTTTTATAATGGGAATACGTTGAATGAAACATCTTCATTTGCTGTTTCTATTCAGAGAAGGTTATTTGCTTCGCGGGATTCTTTACTTTTCAGAAATGGGTTATTTGCAGTCCAGTAAAGCTCTTTGGCTTGAACTTGGATAATCTCATTTTCGGGATAGCGCAATGCTGTTAGTTTGCCTCCAAAAACGCAGCCCGTGTCGATATTCACGGTGCTGTTCAGCCATTCTGGTTCGGGAACAACGGTGTGACCAAAAACAACCAAGGCTTGACCACGATAATCTTTGGCCCAGGGTAAGCGAATCGGCATGCCGTCACTATCGACCTGACCATTGGTTTCTCCATATAGAGCAAAATTCCGAATTTCTTTCGAATCCCGGCCCTGAAATTCTGCTTTCATACCCGCATGGGCAACCACTAGTTTGCCTTCATCTAGCACATAATGCCCCGGCAACGAAGATAAAAACTCGATCGTCCGAGTAAGCCAATTCTGTTGAAGCGATTCGGGAATGTTTTCGATTTCGCTCATGGTGCATTCTAGTCCGCGCGAAACACGAACATCGTGGCCACATAACTTTTTAAGTAATTTATTATCATGATTACCAATAACAGCTCGGGCCGATCCATAGTGAATCATGAGTTGTGCCAGTTCCAATACACCAACACTTTTTGGCCCACGATCCCCAAAATCGCCCAGAAAAATTGCTTTTCTACCGGCAGGGTGTTGATAATAGCTTTTAGACATTGTCCAGAGATTTTCCCCTATCTCTATTTCTACATATCCGATCTGCACCAGTAATTCTTTCAACTCATCTAAACAGCCATGGATATCCCCAATAATATCGAATGGCCCTTTATCGTAACGGCCATCCACTTCAGCGGCGATCTGTTCGAAAGTTATTTGATCCATATTTCAAAATCTATCCATTCCATAATTTTATAAAGACATCAAATAATGGTTGCAACCCATTGCTCAGTAGATCCTTCTTGCCCGAAACATCGATTTGTATCTGTTGTATCTGGGATAATGGTTCACAAACCAAAAATAATTTCTTTTTCTAATCGGCCTACTCTAACCCAATGAAAAGGATCAAACAGAATTCCGTATTCTGATGATGATTTATCAAATGGGATGATTTGTCATCTTGCTAACGCTATACTCGTTATTTCCCAAGAAATATCGAGTATAGATATATTCTATTGTTTGATTTCTGAACAGGACAACTCTAATCAAATGAATATGCAGAATTAATATATTTCTAGATGTTTTTCCCTCTTTCCAGGTTCATCCTTTTTCTTGGTTCAATCAAAAAATAGATCAAACTCGATATTTTTCTAAATAGAAGGAAATGAAGTGACTCGATTTTGGATGCGAATAGCATGGCAATCCATTCGCAATATTTATTAACTTTCCTGATCGATTTTGCTCCTCGATAAAACGATTACCGCTAAACCAGCTACGAAATGCTGAACCAGATTGTAAAATATAATCGGTAATAAGACATTAGGATGATCTTCCAAGGCCATGGTTGCCAATACCAGCCCGGTACCATTATTATTCATGCCTAATCCGAACATCAAAGATACTCTTTGCTGGCGATCAACGGCCAACCAATTCGAAATAATCCAACCCATACTAAAAGAAATAACGCAAAGCGAGAACACGATTAAACCAATCAGAGCGAGAAAATCTAGATCGGGTTGCTTAAATGCCTGAGGTAACGAAACAGAAGCATTCGAATAATTGAGTAACAGTAAAACCGCATAGTTAAATATTTTCAGCACCGGCTTTAGAGCCGTAACGCGCTTTTCTCCTAAGAGATAGTGGCTCCCAATTCCAGCAAGCGAAGGCAAAATAACACTGAACACAAGAAACCCGGTGGTTCCTCCAGCAGCGAGTTCATGTAAATCTTCGGCGTAATCCCCATCGGCTAGCCAGCCAACCGAATGCAAGGCGATCGGTGTGGTTACCGGACTTAAAAGTGTGGAGAATAAAACCAGTCCTAGACTCAAAGCTAGATTTCCATTCGTATTTTGCGACCAGGCCGTGGATGATCCAGCGATCGGCATCGAGGCGATTAACGCCAACCCGACCAAAATATTCTGTACCTCATCGGAATCATGCCACAGTTTCATCAGAAAACTTATCAAAAATATAAAACTAATAGGAACAAACAGATTTGCAGATAACCCCGCTATGAGTGAAATCGGTTTTCGAATAACCTCGCCGATCTGATGAATCGGTACGCCTAACCCAGCATTGAAGAGTAAATACGATAAAAGAACCATGGGTAAGGAGATCGGGGTACTATTCTGAAAAAGGGATACCTTCCCCATAGGAACCGATTTAATCCATAATCCCATTCCTGGAATAACCGCTGCAATGGCGTATGAACCCAAGAGCAACCAGATTAGATAATGATGTATAAAATGAGCAATTTTTTCGGTCAATGAACTTTTTTTCCCCGATTCGACCATGATTTATCCTTTTCAGAAATGTTTTAATTGGGATTTCGAGAATTCATTTCTTGGGGACTATTCCCATTTTTCAATATAGTCCTTTTGTTTTGTATTTGAAAATAGGTAGTAAACCACCAAAATAAAGCATAATTTATCTGCCAAAATCAAATTCAATCTCAGAGAAATTAAATTCAGAATAGATTCCGTGACTGCGCAGATATTACGAATTGCATTCTATCGAAATTATTTTGCTTGTAATCCATCACCCATCATGAATATTCTCATATCGTCCTCTAGTTAATCGCTGCGGATCGACTAAGCTAAACAGATAGAAAATAGCTATTAATCGACTCGATCGAATGATGCTCGATTGGATGAATGCTATTTAAAAGTTCATCAGATAAATCCATCAATATATTGGGAGAAGCGCGGTGAAATCAATCAATAAGTTAACCTATAAGTTCTTACTTGGACTGATAGGAATCGGTCTATTGTCATTTTGCGAGGTTTCAAACCAGTTTGCGGCAGAACCGATCCAACATTCATTTCTGGCCACTGGAAATGAAACCTTTATCGTAGATCCACAGGGCAAAACAATCTGGAAATACTCTCAATCTACACGGGATGGCTGGGTTTTGGATAACGGCCATGTGTTACTTGCTATTACCCGCAACAAGAACTATCCGGGTGGCGGAGCGGTAGAAGTGGATCGGGATGGTAAAGTCTATTTTGAATACAAAGGTACCCAATCAGAAGTGAATACGGTACAGAAGATCGGAGATCAAAAATATCTCGTGACCGAAGCAGGAAACAAACCGCGTATTTTAGAAGTTGATGCCAAAGGAAAAATTCTCTTGGAAATTCCCCTCCAAGCGCAAATTAAAGATCATCATCTGCAAACACGCATGACCAGAAAATTACCTAACGGCAATTATCTGGTACCTCAATTATTAGATCGTGTCGTCCGCGAGTATGATAGTAAAGGGAAAATTCTCTGGGAGGTGAAAACCCCTCATATGCCTTTTACGGCAATTCGTCTCCAAAACGGCAATACTCTTATTGGCTGTACATTAGGCAATCTGGTGATTGAAGTGAATCCAGAAAAAAAAGAGGTTTGGCGGGTTACCAACGATGACTTGCCGGGGAAACCGATTAACGATGCTTGCGGGGTACAACGACTTACCAACGGCAACACCGTCATTACTAGCCATCATGCCCATGCCAAAGAAACCAAATTAACGGAAATTACTCGCGATAAGAAAATTGTATGGAAGTATACCGATAATCGACCTAGCGGTATTCATCATTTTCAAATTCTTAACGACAAAAGTTTGCCAGATTCGGAAAAACCGATGAAATAGATCGACATTAATCATCCGAATTGGTCTTCAGCTCTAGATATGTACTCTCATTAAGCTAGGTTTCTTAAAGCCAGGGATAATCCTCTTCATTTTGCTCTGTTTTCATCCCTGGCGATCTTCTTCATTTCCACGCAATTAAAAAATATTTACTACGAACTTTGACACCTCAATAACCTTCGATTATGCTTGAATGGTGTAGATGAGGCCATTGGTGTTCATTTTTCCAAATTGATCACTACCAAAATCTATAAAAATCAAAATTTTTAATAAATGGAGATTATGGCGTCTCCGTTTAAAACCGATTTAGATGGGTAGTTGATTGAATTTTCTTCAGTATATTTTTGCAATATTTGCAATAACTTTCTTCACTCTTCATTACTAAATAATTAAGAGAGATTACTTAAAACCTGAGAAGAAAATGTTGGGTTTCTATTTAATCAAAGAGTAACTAGAAATATTGACTAGAAATAATGAAATTTTGCTGAATAAAATTTGATCTGCCAGATAAATCTAACCAATCTGTTTTAGGAGATTTTTTATGAAATTTAGTCCACATATCGCCTTTTTGGGAAAATGTAAAGAAGCATTTGAAACGTACCAATCGATTTTTGGTAGCGATTCATTGCAGATGGTTACTTATGGTGAAACACCAGCTAAGGAACATATGCCGGAAGAAATGCACTCACAAATCATCCACGCACGCATGAAAATCGCCAACATCGATCTTATGGGAGCCGATTGTCCACCAGAACGGTATACCGGTAAACCGACCGGGTTCGAAATTGCTGTCCAGGTCGATTCCGTTGCCGAGGCTCAAAGAATTTACGATGCCCTAACCCCTGGCGCGAATATTATTATGCCCTTAGGTCCTACCTTCTGGTCACAAAGTTTTGCCATGTTTGAAGATCGATTCGGAATTCCCTGGATGGTGAATTGCGAACTCCCATGCCAAGCTCAAATCGATGTTGGTTGTCAGGCCCAAAACACGGTACAAGATACCCAAGCTGCGTAAATCGATCTAACAAGTCTATGATCTAACAAGACCACGATCTGTCAAGTATATGGAAAGCCTTTTTAGGGTTCAAAGAATTAATCATGAAGTCATCGATTCTCAAATCGTTATCTAGTTGTTATTTTCAACAATTGGGTAACGATTTTTTAATTTATGGTAATCTGGTAGTATCTTGAAGAATTTATAAAATAATGAAATACCCCGAAATATAAATTGAAGAGATTACGAACAGTAATCGAATTCGTTTAAGAGAGAACAACTCATAGAGAACTCATAAAGAAAAGAGGAAATGAGCAAAATGTCATACCAGCAATCTTTCAAAATCGGGATTTTTGTCGTTATTTTTTTCTGGCAGAATCTAATCTTTCATCAGGATCAAATCGTTCAAGGGAGTGAGATCCTTCAGAAGAGTGAGATCCTCCAGGGAAAACAAGAACCAAAACCTACGGCGAAAGGTAAACCGCTGAATGTCTTGTTACTTTTCGCGGATGATTGGCGCTTCGATACGCTAGGATGTGCTGGGAATCCGATTGTGCAAACACCGAATCTGGATGCCCTTGCCAAACAGGGGATCCGATTCACCCATCAATATGTAACTACATCGATTTGTGGAGTTAGCCGAGCGACCTTATTAACGGGGCAATGGATGTCGCGACACGGGAATCGTGGTTTTACTGCCTTTAAAACCCCTTGGAGCGAGACATTTCCGGGGGTGATGCGCGATCACGATTACTGGGTCGGTCATGTCGGCAAATGGCATTGCGGTCCATTTCCTAAGAATGGTTTCGATTTTGGGCGAAGTTATAGCGGTGTTCATTGGTTGAATCCGAAAAAAGCCAATAAAATCCATGTTACCGCCAAAAACGAAATCGATGCGCTAGACTTTTTACGAACTCGACCACAAGATAAACCGTTCTGTTTGACCGTTGCATTTTTTGCCACTCATGCGGAAGATCATAATCCGAAACAGTATTTACCACAACCAGAAAGTATGAAACGGTATCAAAACGTGACTATTCCTACCCCCAAAACCGGTTCAGATGAGTATTTTAAGAAGTTGCCCCCCTTTATCGCGAATAAGAAAAACGAAGGGAGAAATCGCTGGACTTGGCGTTTCGATACTCCAGAAAAATATCAGGAAATGATGAAAAATTATTACCGCATGGCATCCGAAGTGGATGATGTTTGCGGCCGGTTAATCGCTGAACTTAAAAAGCAAAATCTTTACGATTCTACTCTGATCATCTTCAATACCGATAACGGCTACTTTCATGGCGAGCACGGTCTGGCCGATAAATGGTATCCTTATGAAGAGAGTATAAGAGTTCCTCTGATCATATGCGATCCGCGCATGAATTCATCGAAGCGCGGCACCACGATCGATGCGGTTACTCTCAATGTCGATCTGGCACCAACGATTCTTGCCGCAGCAAACTTGACCCCTCCAGCAGGAATGCAGGGACGTGATTTATCGCCACTTTATCTGGCAAAATCCCCTCCCCCTTGGCGCGAAGATTTTTATTATGAACATGCAATTATTCGCGATAAAGATTTTATCCCTGCTTCGGAAGCTCTTGTTCAAAAAGATTGGAAGTATATCTACTGGCCAGATTTTAAGTATGAAGAATTATTCGATCTTACGAAAGATCCTGGCGAAGTAAATGATCTGATTCATGATGCGCAGTCTCAGAATCAACTAAAAAAGATGCGTGGACGTTTCGCGGAACTGAAAAAAATCGCGCAGACCAAATAGGGAACAGCAAGTAAAAATTTCCAACTATACCAAAATGATCTTAGAGACTATCCCATAAGAAATGGAGTCCCTTCTGTTTCGAGTGGGAACAAAACGAAAACCTATCTAGTCCTCTGCTATTATTAGATTCTTTACTCTTTTCAGTCGTTTAGGCTATTGCATCGTAAACAATTACAATAAGGGACTAAATCTCCCTTACGGAAGCGATACAACTTCTCCTCCTGCTCTGCTAGCGAGAGCGGGCATGAGATTGTTAATCGCATAGGTCAAGTAATGAACCGAACCATCTGCGAATAAAAAGTTTGCACCATTCGGATGCGGGGACCAATAGTGAAAGACTCCGCAGGGATCTTGAAAGTTACTCGGAGAAAACGGATAAGTCCCAACGGGACATTGGCGAGCA
>JAKBAI010000119.1 GCA_021809185.1 Planctomycetota bacterium | reverse complement strand
TAAAGTTGCGGCTATTTCTTGAGGTGCTCGATGAGCACCGCCCACCGGTTCTTCAATAATTTCATCAATGACTCCAAATTCGAAAAGATCTTTTGAAGTTAGCCTCAGAGCTTTGGCAGCTCGGGGTCTAGTCTCCTCGTTGGCAACCTTCCAAAGAATCCCTGCGCACCCTTCCGGGCTGATTACAGAGTAATAGGCATGTTGCAACATTCCGATTCTATCTCCAACTCCAATTCCCAAAGCACCTCCCGAACCCCCTTCGCCAATCACCACGCAAATAATTGGAGTCTTGATTTGGGTCATCTCAAAGATACTTGTAGCAATCAATTGTGCCTGACCTCTTTCCTCGGCACCGATTCCTGGAAAGGCTCCGGGAGTATCAATGAAACAGATGATCGGGATTTTAAATTTTGCAGCGAGCTTCATTCGGTTAAGGGCTTTTCGATACCCTTCTGGGTGAGCACAACCATAAAAGCAGGTTTGTCGTTCTTTTAAAGTATGCCCTTTTTGGTGACCAATCAACATCGTTTTAAAGTCACCAATTTGTGCAAAGCCAGTGCGGATTGCTCGATCGTCCCCGAAGGCTCGGTCTCCATGCAATTCCAAAAATTCATCAAAAATCATTTTGATATATTCTTCGGTTTGTGGACGTGCAGCATGGCGGGAAACCAACACGGTTTCCCATGGGGTTAAGTTGTTATATTTCTCGATCAAAAGTTGACGGCATTCTTTCCGGAGTTTCCAAATCGAATCAGTAAATTCAGGCGTTGGATTTGGTGTTCTTTCCATTTGCTCGATTTTGAGTTCAAGCTCATGTAGTTCATTTTCGAATGCTAATGCGGATACTGCCATAATCTATTTTTTCTTCCCCTGATTGTTTCTTTTGAATGTTATCTAAACGTTATTGGTACGAATCCTCTTTTGAAGGAACTGGATCGGTTAGATAGATCCTTATGCCGCGTAGCGCGATCAGAATATCGTGGCAATTTTGTGGGCGATCTTCGCGCCGTTTTGATATCATTTTGACAATTAAGTTACAGATATCATCGGTAAGGTTTTGATTATATGCTTTTGGTGAATACGGCTTTTCTTTTATATGTTTATTCAGTAGATCTAGGGTCGTATTGCCTCGGAAAGGAGGCCTACCAGTAAGTAATTCATACATCGTCGCCCCTAAGCTATAGATATCGGCTCTCCCATCCAGCATTTCCCCTCGAATTTGTTCCGGAGACATAAAGCTTGGTGTTCCTTGTGCCTTCTTCCGTTTATAAAACCAGCGTGCAATGCCCTTGACAAATTGTTTCGAGATAGCAAAATCGATGAGTTTCATCTCTCCTAATTGATTGACGAGCATATTATCGGGCTTAATATCACAATGGATGTATTTCATGGAGTGCATGTATGCCAATGCTGTTGCAGCTTGTTTGAATATTTTCATCGCATTCTCTTTGATAAAATCAAAGTTTTTCTGGAGTAATCGATTTCGCATCGACCCTGATGGAAAGAATTCCATTATAAAATGGGGAGAATGCTGAGAACGGTCCACTTTAACAATGCGAATGATATTATCATGGCGAAGTTTAATACCCACCGCTGCTTCATGAAAGAGATTGTTTCGTTCATCTGGCTTATTGGCTGCTTCAGGTAATAACAACTTCATGGCAAAGTGCCGATGACTGGTCGGTTCAACTACTTCAAAAACTTGAGATACTTGACCAGTTTGAAGTAATCGTCGTAATTTATAGCCGCCAATTTGTTCCCCTTCATCTGCCATCAGCAACTCCTTGCGATTGATTTAGAAATTTCGATATATCTATTTTGAAGTGAGTCAGATCTTTCCGCAAAAACTGAAAGATGTGAGACTTTGAGGACACTTCGGAGATTTACCAGTATTCTTCAAAATGAATATTTCCTTTTGTCTTTGTTTTATTATTGTCAATCTCAAATCCTCGTTGTTCCAGAATTTCAATGACACCCATGGGAGTTGGATAACTTCTTTCACCTGTTTGCATATTTTTGATTGGAACTCCAATCATCTTAGGATTTCCGCAAAGAAAAACATGCGTTTTTACAGGATTGAGAGGCTCTCCAAGTTGCGCTTCAACTTCCCCTGAGGTAAGAAGATCCTGAATATACCTTTTCTGGTTTTCTGTGCCATCACGAGTTGTTAGCGGAATATAACGATAATTTGGGAACCGCCTCATTAATTCCTGATGGACTCTTATGAAGGCAAGGTCTTTATTATAACGCACACAACAAGAAGCAACGATTTTTCCTTCATGGTTTTTCCGTAATAGATCCCATAACATGTAGTTGTGTGGAGATTCTCCGGTTCCTGTCGAGAGAAAGATGATATTGTCTGTGGGTTTTATGCCTTCTAGGGTATAGTGGCCAGTAATTTTTTCGCCTATTTGAATCCGATCTCCCGGAGTCAACATAAATAGTCTCGGGGTCAAAATCGCAGGTTTTCCATCATCGGTGGTGCGAACTAGGACAACATAGAATTCTAAATAGTCGGTGTGACTCAGATCAAGCAGATTTGCTTTATTATCTAAGATGGTACAACCAAGGGAGTATGCTCTCCGGGTCAATTTTTTTTCATCTTCAGGTTTTAAGTTTTCTTGACCTGTTCCAGGTAATCGTGGTTCCCAATTACCTAATCCTAAGGTACTGTATTGTCCGGGGAGATGTTCCGGTTTTGGAAAATCAGGTTTCACTCGCAAAATCATCAAATCCGAATGAACTTTATGTAAAAAAACAACGGTCCCATTATACCGTTGAGTACGCAAATCAACTATCTCTTGTGGAGTCATTCTTTCCTATACCATGAAACTATATAATAACACAAAACGAGGACGAATTATTTCGTCCTCGCCGTTTGACACTTTTTATTGATATTTAAGCCAATTTCTTAACACATTCCTGGAAGACCTCGATGCAGGCAGCAACATCCTTCGATGGGTCTTTGGAATTTGCTTCATATTCGATTGCAATATAGCCTTTGAATTTCACTTTCTGCAAACTTTGAAGCAATTCAAGAACATTCAATACTCCGCCATCTTTTCCAAAAACGACATCCGTTCTTCTTTTATTATCATGGTCTTTTAGGTGAAGTCCGAAATTCCTCGCTCCCATTACCAAGACCTGTTTTGCAGGATCCAAATGTTTACCCATCTGTTCAGAACGAATTAAGTGACCGGTATCCAAACAGGAACCGATTAATGGACTATGATTGCGAACCGCTTTCATAATTATTTCTGCTGAATACCAGCGATGCAAGCCTTTCCCTGCTGGTCCGTGGGGATGAATACCGATAGCGATTTTATATTCTTCGGTCAATTTATCTAAACTATCGAAAGCATCTGGAGTTGGATCTGCTGATAGATACTTCATTCCCATAGCTGCTGCAAACTCAAAGATTTTTTTGTTTGCTTCATGGTTCTTACTATATCCCCCTACTCCAAATGAAAGGGGGACAACCCCGTAATCTCCACATAGCTTCTTGACGGCTTTTATTTCTGATTCTTTATTGGTTACTGGAATGTGTCCTGGGAAAAATTCAACGTTTTTGAGTTTGAGATCCGAGATTTTTTTCAGTGCCGGTTCTAACTTGAACTCTCGGAATGTGTAGCTCTGAATCCCCAATGAATATTCGGGTTTTTCTTCTGCTTCCACTAAAGAGGTGAGTTGATCTGCTAAAATTAACGCTGAAGTTGCAAGCGTGCCCGTTTTAAGAAACGTGCGACGAGAGAGTAATTCTTGCTTCATATTTTTAGTCCCCGATTAATTTACTTGAACAGCCCTTGTAATATATATTTTGTTAATATTCTCGAAAAAATCCAGTAGATTAAAAAAAAATCCCATCTTTCTCCAGAAAAATGGGAATAAAACAAACGTTTTTAATCCAATTTCAGATTAATTTGGTTTCTTAAACCAATTCTGAACCTGTTCTTCCTTTATAGTTTCCATTCCGGATACCGTGTCGATCATTAAAACTTCACGATTTGGCAGAATAAATACTAATCGATTCCCAAGCTTAAATAATGTCTTTAACTCTGGATGAAGCTTTAAGAGCAGGAAATAAGCATCACTTTGAGCTTTAACCGTAGTTGATTTCATCTTGGATTCATAATCTTCATCCACCCAAACATCTCCAAAATTTAGGAGATGGCGTCCTAAAATAGTTTGGGTTGTTTTGGTGGCGTTCAAGCGATTTTGATTATTTAAGATCTGAGAATTGATTGCTAAATCAACTCCGATCTTACCTGATTGGTTCCCTTCCATCTGCCGTCTTTGAAATTGAGTCGCTGCCTGTTGGAGAGATTGTTGTTGTTGTGCGATGCTATTTTGAACATCGAGTTTTTTTCTAAGGCCTGCAACTTCTTTTGCTTTTGTGGCGTCCTTGCTCAAACGATCAATTTGATCTTGCAGTTTCTTTTTCTCGTCCTGAAGGATTACCCCATTTTGATCGCCGAACTTATCTGTGACAGAATTTTGTTTCTCAAAATTCTCACGTGCGAGCTGTTCTAATTTCACGGGAGGTCCATTTGCTTGAGGATTATTCCCAGGACCAGTCCCAATTGAGTTTCCCTTCATCTGATTTCCAGAGGCTAAACTAGGGCGATGAATCATGGGTATTCCCCCTCCCATCATTCCACCAGCCATTCCCATCATTCCTCCGCCTCCTGGTATGTTCATTCCCCCGCTCATTCCGCTCATTCCGAACCCTCCTTTGGGCATCGGCATATTTGGATTCATAATAACAGGAGAAACCCCATCGGGTACTACTAAGTAACTGGTATAGGGAGTAACGATCCCATACTGTTTTGCCAAGCGAACGATTTCGGTTTTAAGTTCTTTCGATTCTCCATGCTTTCTTATTTCATCCAGCATAAAACCTACTTTTCTCCTGGCCCAAAGTTCTTCGATGAATCCATGATCGTAACCTGTTTTATCTGGGATATTGACCTTAGTTACAAATGATTTTTTCTCATTCCCAAGAACCCCATTCAGCACGATCTCCCCCGCCCCTTTTCCACGATATTTCGCTAAAACGATATGCTGGCTTCCCAAAAAGTAATCGGGAAGTTTGATCGGATATATTTCTTCTAATCTCAAATTCTCTGAGGTTGTCAGCTGGAGATTTGTTAGTGCTGGATGTGATATTTTTCCAGACATCGATGAAACTTTTGCCTCAATATCTTCATGAGGTCGAACATAGGTACTTACCGCTCTTGTTTCATTGGCGAGCTGATCCAATAAGATTGTATTTACATCATCTCCAACTCCAAAAGTAAATAATCGAGTATTGGCTGAGTTTTTCGAATTGAAATTTTTAAGGATGGTTTCAATTTTTGTTTCTCCAATGGTTGGCACGCCATCTGTGAAGAAAATGATAGTAAACGGTCGTTGGGTATTTTTAGGCCGAAGTTCACAAACCGCTTCTAATGCCGCATTGATCGCTGTTCCACCGCTGGCCCGTAGCTGATCAACAAAGTGCATAGCATCGTTCAGGCGTTCTTCACTTGCTTTCTCAAGATCTTCTCGATATTTGCGGACATCATTCGAAAAAGTCAAGATTGCAAACCGATCTTCAGTTTTCAGTTGTTTTAAACAAAATTTCAATGCTTTTTTGGCTTGGTTCATTTTTTCCTGACTCATACTACCCGAAGTATCTAGAACCAACACCAGATCTTGTTCAGCCTGTTTGATTTTGTCTTGATCGATCGATGGGGACACGAGTAACATCACATATCCATCCTCGGTTGAAATAGGACGATGAAAGATAGGAGTTACTGCAAAATTAGACCCTGAAACCGTATAAAATAATTGAAAATCTCTCGAGGTCAATATCGGGATCTGTTGGAAATGAATCTCCACTTCGTTCGGGTTCTTTCGAGCAATATCGATAGCATGACTGGGAGAATAGACTTGTCCTATAACGGATTGCGATTTTATTGTAGCGCTAATCTGATATTTTTCCAGTGTTTGTAAACTAGCTTGATCACTGGCGGAAGGATATAGATATTCAACGACCCCCGAATCTTGTTTTAGGACCGAATTGTATGATATTTTAATTTTTTGATCTTTTTTCGGTTGAATCGGAAACACTCGGCAACGGATCATCCCTGAGTCGATAAACTCTAGGAGACCAGGGTCTTGAATTCGACGGACGATCGATTCGTAGGTGCCTCTTGCTTGCGAAGCGTCTAAAAGTTCGCCATTTTGTTCTTTTCCATCGATCCACATAGAAAATTGTTTCACATTCGCGCCATTTGGGATAGGCATTATAAACTGGGCTTCGAGATTCCGTTCTGTATGATTTCGAAAGGTTTGTTCAATCGTTGTTGTTGCAATCTGATCCTGTATTTGAATATTTATAGAAATGTTCGTCAACGCTAATGGTGGAAGATTTTTATCTTTGGGTAATAAAATTCCCCGAGCGGTAGCCTTGTTGGAAGTTATAGCTCCTAACAACATAATCAAAGTTAATATCAAGCTTCTTCTCATGAGAGACTCCATTTTGAGTGAGGATTGTTATATTTTCAAGACGGAGTATGGAGTTGAATCGATTGATAAGAAAAAAATCTTTTGCGTCTAAATATCAAAAAAGGAATATATTAAATCATTAAAAAGGAGTCAAAGGAAGAATAAAATGAAATAATCTCATCTTCCATATGAACCTTGAAAGTGAGATTATTAAAAATGAAAAATTGCCTATTTTATGACTCGAAACACTAACATCAGGGGAATGCCTCGGGGATTAGAGTGTGTGTATTCTTCCAAAAATGATCCGATCTGTTTAGATTGCATCGGAAAATTGTTTACTGGGGAGTAAGAAAGAATAATTCCCGATGAGGAAAGCCGATTTTCTTTTTTAGAATTATTTTTACTATTAGGTAATTTGGAGCCAGATTTACTGGTATTCTCTCTACCGTTTGGCAAACCAAAACTATCCGAATTCGGAAGTCCAAAAGCTTTCAATAAAGACTGCCCCGTAAGTTCTTCCATCGATTTCGATGGTAACTTGGGACTTCCCTTCGGACTATCTTTTCCTAATTTGTTCGCTTCTTTTTTGCTATCCTTAATTGGGAGAGGTTTCATCGTCGTTCGTCGAAGTTTTGAAACAGGAACAGCTAATAATCGTGACAGTTTCTCCCAATCGGACATCGATGATGGAACGAATACAAAATGTCCGAAGTTTGGAATGTGGGCTGTAGCGCTCGATGAAGAATTTTTCCCTTGCTTAGAAATGAGCTTTTTGTCTTCATTTCCAAGAAATAAAAGCAACTGCTGAATCTCTGCCGTTGTTAAAGAATCGGTAAATAACAAATATTCTGTATTGGTTTTCTTCATCTGATCAATGGCGAATTGATCGATATGAATGTTAACTTTTTTGAAGGCAAACCATCTTTTACATAGTTCGACACTTGAAGGACTTTCTCCGCAAAAAAGCTCGATTCGAATAAAACGATCTTTTGCCATTTCATCCGCTAATTTATGTTTCGGATAAATCTGATCAAGATCATGCAACGGGAGAATAACCGTGTTCCTAAGTTTCGGAAGGCTGAAATTGAAGTCAGGCAAATTTTCCGTTGGGTGAGTTAAAATCGGATCGATCTTTTCAGTTGATCCCGATCCTTGATTCGTGGAAATTATCTCTGGATTCTTATTCCCCTGATTTGTAATAACCTGAGTTTCAACTCCATTCGGTATGGGAGAAACTCTTGGAATTGGACCTGTTTCATAGATCGAATTATTGGTAAGGTGATTCTCTGGATTGGAATGAGTTAAGTCAGGGGTATCGCTAGAATCTGGATCTTGCAATTGCTTTCCAGTGGAAGATTGATTCGAGGAAGTCTTATCAGAACGATTCGAGAATGTATTATTAAATTGATTTTCTCTAAATTTGTTATTCGATTTAGCAATTGTTGAATTGTCAGGTTCTACCTTCAATAATTCAAATCGACTGAATAATAAAACACTAAGACATAATAGAACGGTAAAACTCGAGAAGGCGAAAATGAGAGGTTTTGAAATACCAGTCTTTAAATTAACCGATTTAGAAAAATAATTTGATTTAAGTTTAGGAGAAATATGGTTCAAAGAATTTTTAAGCGATTTTTTCGTAGGAGAACTGATTGTTGGGGAATCGATTTGAACATCGGATTTACCAACAATACCATCAATTACCCTATTTCCTTGCACCCTATTTCCAACTACCCTATTTCCAACTACCCTATCTCCTACCACCCCATCTCCTGTCACTTCATCTCCTACCACCCCATCTCCTATCAAGTTAGTTCCTGAAGAATGGGATACTAAAGGTTCAATCAATGGATGAAGATTTCGATGATCCAGCGAAAGGTCTCGGATTAGTGGCGGAACGCTGTTATTTTCAACAGATTGATTTAATTGAATATTGGTGTGTGATTTAACAGGAGGTAAAGGGGTTGGAAGGATACAGTGTTCATGGATGATCCGAAGTACCCTTTTCGAAATATCAACGGGGGGTTGAATCTTTGGTAATTCAATAAGTTTCGTAGAATCGACCATGAGTTGGCGATAAAAGTTACGAGCTTCTGCAGATTCTGATACTAATTTGATGAATTTAGCTTGTTCATTAGGATCCAAGCAATTATCAACAGCACCAGTCAATATGTAGAGATCAAATTCGGATAACATAAACGTATTTTTAATTGTTTCTCAATTATTAATAAAAGAATTTTATTAAAACAAATTAATTACTTTTGATTTTCTTCTTGTTTCTCAAAGATCGAACGTAATTCTAACCTCGCTCGGTTTAATCGACTACGAACCGTTCCAATTGGGATGTCAAGGATGTCCGCAATCACTTCATATTTATAACCTTCGATATCCTTTAATACAAGGACAGCTCGGTGGTCATTTGAAAGTTGATTTATTAAGGACTGAACCTTCATTTCTTCTTCATTTTTTTCGATTGATGCGTCGGGAGCAACTCCATAAGATTCATCTACCGGTTCAAAATTCGAAAATTCATCAGATCCCCAATTAAGCGAGTAACTTAATTTTTTCTTTCTTTTTAAGCTAACAGCAGCATTAAAGGCTATTCTATAAAGCCAAGTAAAAAATTCTGAATCCCCTTTAAAGCTGTTTAATGAATGGTAAGCATTAAGAAAAGCATCTTGGGTGACATCAAGAGCATCTTCATGGTCGTTTAACATTCGATAGACGGAATTGTAGAGCCGATTTTGATAGCGGCATACCAACTCCCCAAACGCTTCTGAGCGTCCCGTTAAACATTCAGCAATTAATTTAGCGTCGTTGCTATTCACAAAAACGATTCACCATTCATTTTCTACTTAGAGGTGCTAGAAATGGATAAGTTCCCAAAAGTTCAAGTATATTCCAAATTTCAATCTATATATTTAATGTGTCATATTTCAATTTACAGTCAAGTATTGGTGTACGACTTTAAGGATTTTTTTCAATTATCTAAACTAAGTTAAAATTCGATAGTTGATGCAAAAATCAGAATGAATTCATCTATTTCTGATATAATTTGAGAATCAAGTAGTTCGATGAACCTAATCCTCAATACCTTCCGTCCGGTTCAGATAGATTTTATGACTTAAGTAATTCGAAATGATACGAATCCGTGCGAATTAGTACGATAAGCTTCCAAATTGATCTAAGCAAAAAATTCTGGCTCTCTCATGAACGAAGACAATTATTGTGAAAGTCTCTTGTGGAAATCGCTTAAACTCCATAAACTTTCAGTAAAATTAGGAAAAATCGAAAAAACGATTTTTCAATACAGTTGTTCAAGATCGACTTTTGCTAAACATTATTTTAGGAGATAGTGATGTTACGTTTCTCTGAATTAAATTACAGATCGTTTTGAAAATCGATATTTCCGATAGTTACGATCATTTTTCTCTCGTTTGGTTCTCCTCTTCCATTTGAAAACTTTATAACTGTTGATGTTTTTCTATAGATGTTCGTACTCTCTCTTCGTAAAAATAGTAATGTAAATATCAAAAGATTACTTTACAAGCTTTAAGGAAAAGGTTTTATTTTTGTAATGGATAACCAGCATATTATCGTACAGGGAGCGCGAGAACATAATCTTAAAAATGTCTCGCTTCAGCTCCCAAAAAATTCTTTGGTTGTATTTACTGGGGTAAGCGGGTCGGGTAAGAGTTCGTTGGCATTTGATACGATCTATGCCGAAGGTCAGCGGCGTTATGTAGAATCTTTATCAACGTATGCTCGTCAATTTCTAGGGCTTTTACCAAAGCCGGAACTCGATCACATTTCGGGGCTAACGCCAGCGATTAGCATCCAACAGAAAACGGCGGCAAAAAATCCGCGTTCTACAGTAGGCACCATAACGGAAATCGCAGACTTTCTCCGAGTGCTTTATGCGCGAGTTGGTGATGGTTATTGTCCGCAGTGTGGTCAAAAGATCGTTGCACAATCCCGTGATCATATGATTGCGAAAATTCTATCTCTCCCTCATCAAACGAAAATTCATATCTTGGCTCCAGTCATACGAGGGCAAAAAGGGGAATATCGCGATTTTTTTTCAGAGATGCTCAAGCGAGGATTTATCCGTGCTCGAGTCGATGGAAGATATGCTAAGCTTTCCGAACCGATCGCTTTAGATCGCAAAATCAAACACTATATTGATATTGTGATTGATCGGCTCGAAGTGAATGAAAAAAATCGGTCACGGATTGCAGATGCTGTCGAGCAAGGAATAAATCTTTCAAAGGGATTTTTAATTATCGAACTTGAAAAACAGAACGATCTCCCTTCTGATAAAAAAAAGAAAGCGAATCCAGAAGAAGAGGATCAGGGTTTCCAGAAAGAAGATCTTCTGCTCTCTGCACATTATTCCTGTTCGAAATGTGAGAGCAGTTATAATTTGCCCACGCCTCAATTATTCAGCTTCAATCATCCTGATGGGATGTGTAAAAGCTGCAATGGTCTTGGCTATACCAATTCTTTTGATCCTGATCGGATTATTCCAAATGTCGACTTATCGATCGAAGAAGGGGTTTTTGCGAATTATGGGCCGCTGAAAAAAATGAAGCCTCGGCACGCTTCGATGTTCCGCTGGTTAGAGAAGAAGCTCGAGTTTGGTTTGGATACTCCCTGGAAAAACATTGCTAAAGAACATCGAGACTTTATCTTGTTCGGCCAAGAAAATCCTGGCAATGGGAAGCAAAAGCGAAAATTACCTATCCAATTTAAAGGCAAACGTAGATCCAAAATATCTTTACATGAATGGGAAGGGATTCTCCCTCGCTTGCAAAGCGAATATTCATTTATGGTTCGAGTGAAATCCCCGATCACGAAATATTATGAAAAATACATGGAGGTCGAGTTATGTAGAGAGTGTCATGGCGAACGATTGAATCCTCAAGCACGGGCAATGCGAGTTGGGAATCAAACTATCGGAAACTTATCTTCGATGCCGATCGGAAAAGTTCGTGAATTCATTGCAAATTTAGAAAATGAATTTGAAGATATTCGAAAGAAAATATCTCATGATTTGATTCGAGAGATCAAAATTCGATTAGACTTTTTATTGAATCTGGGCCTCGATTATCTCACTCTAAATCGATCTGGGCCATCGTTATCTGGTGGTGAAGCGCAACGAATTCGACTTGCGGGTCAAATTGGCTCAGGTCTGGTAGGGGTTACATATATTCTAGATGAGCCAAGTATCGGTTTACATCCCCGCGATAACAGTAAGTTGCTCGGTGTCTTACGTAAAATGCGTGATATGGGGAACACCGTTTTGGTTGTAGAACATGATGAAGAAACGATCAGGGATGCCGATTATCTAGTCGATTTTGGACCAGGACCAGGGGTGCGCGGGGGACAGATTGTTGCAGAAGGTACCCCCCGAGAAGTTGCTAGTAATCCAGAGAGTGTAACCGGTAAATATCTTTCAGGAAGAGAGAAGATTGAAGTTCCCAAGAAAAGGCGCAAACCATCCGAGCGGAAGATTCAAATTCTTGGAGCCAATCACAACAATCTGCAAGAGATCGATGTCGATATTCCCTTAGGAGTATTTGTTGCTGTTACTGGGGTTAGCGGCTCTGGAAAAAGTTCGTTGATCAATGATATTCTTTTGCAAAGTTTGTTAGCCCAAGGGCGAGGGCAAATCGCCGAGAATGAAGAAGAAGAGAATACGACGACTTCCGTCCGATCGAAAAAACGCTGCCGAGCTATCTTGGGGGTCGAAGAGATCGATAAAGTGATCTGTATTGATCAGTCTCCGATTGGACGAACTCCACGCTCTAATCCCGCAACGTATATTAAAGTTTTTGATGAAATCAGAAAACATTATGCACTCATGTCCGAAGCGAAGATTCGAGGGTTTGATCAAGGCCGATTTAGTTTTAATCGTCCTAACGGGAGATGTCAGGTTTGTGAAGGAAATGGCTCGACAAAATTAGAGATGGATTTTCTAGCCGATATTTGGGTCGAGTGCCCAGTTTGTGAAGGAAAACGATTTAATCGGGAAACACTCCAGGTTAATTATCGAGGTAAAAATATTCAAGAGATCCTGGAAATGGATGTCCAAGATGCTTTGAATCATTTTTCCAATCTTCCCAAAATTAATCAAGTTTTGCAGACCTTGCATGATGTCGGCCTGGACTATATTAAGTTAGGTCAGCCCTCCCCTACCCTCTCGGGTGGAGAAGCTCAACGGATCAAATTAGCTAGGGAACTATGCAAGCGATCGACTGGAAAGACAATCTATTTACTTGATGAACCGACAACGGGATTGCATTTTGAAGATATTCGCAAATTACTACTCGTTCTACAGAATTTTGTTGATGCAGGGAATACAGTAATTGTCATCGAACATAATTTGGATATCATCAAATGCGCAGATTGGATCATCGATCTAGGGCCAGAGGGGGGGGATAGAGGCGGAAAAATAGTTTTTACCGGTACACCAGAACAGATGATGAAGTCTCCCCACTCTCATACAGGCAAATCTCTCAAAGAATTTCTTACGATTTCGGGTTCCATGCCATCGAGTATCAAATCAGTGAGTAGCAAATCGTCATCGATTCCTAACCCAAAGAACTCTAAAAAAACAAAAAATCAACTTGGAGAGTTAGAAGAAAAATCGGTATCTCCAAGCGATCATCGAATTACCGAGCTATCGGTTACAGGAGCTTATGAGCATAATCTTAAACACATCGATGTTCGAATACCAAGGGAAAAAATGACGGTTTGTTGCGGTCCCAGTGGTTCAGGGAAATCGACTCTCGCTATCGATACCATTTATGCCGAGGGTCAAAGGAGGTATGTCGAGTCCCTCTCCAGTTATGCACGCCAATTTCTTGGCCAGGTACAAAAACCAAAACTAGAATCTATTTCCGGATTATCTCCAGCGATCTGTATTGAGCAAAAAACAACGATCCGAAGCCCGCGTTCAACGGTAGGAACAATAACGGAAATCCACGATTATCTCCGGGTCTTATTCGCACGAATCGGTCAGTATTACTGTCCAATCTGTCAAATTCCGATCGGTTCACAAAGCGAAGACCAGATCACCGATAAAATCCTTGCGATGCCGGAAGGGACTAAGGTTTATATTCTTGCTCCTTATCAACGAGTGGGACAAGAATCGTACGATTCTATTTTTTCGGATTTTCAGAAAAAAGGCTTTGTTCGAATTCGGGTCAATGGCACCTCTTATAATATCGATGAATTACCGAAAATTGATAATAAAATTAAACATGAGATCGAGGTCGTAGTTGATCGCAGCACGATTCGATCGAGTAATCGCACTCGGATTGCGGAATCGATCGCAACCGCTTTGGATTTAGGTAAAGGGAATTTACATCTGGCCATCGTTCAGGATGGACTAGAAGAACCAAAATGGAAGATAGTTCACTTTTCTAAAATCTTTGCTTGTTCTAAGTGTGGACTGAGTTATGAGAAATTGAATCCGCATCATTTTTCGTTCAATTCTGCTTTAGGATGGTGTCGAAGTTGTGAAGGTCTAGGAACCCAATTCGGAGTAGATCCTTTATTACTTGTCAAAGGTTCTTCTTCACTCTCTGACGCATTTTTTCCCTCTTCTAAGAAGAATTTAAATCAAGACTCGAATCGATTGATCCAAGAACTCTGTTCAGAACTGAACGTTAAACCAAATACCTTATTTGCCTTGTTCAATTCTGAACAAAAAAATCAGTTTTTATATGGATTCCAGGAGAAGAAATTTCAACATGGTAATTATACCTTTGAGTTTCGGGGCTTTGTCCCAGCCTTCCAGGAATTACTCGCAGCGAATCCAGGCTTTCGAAATCATTTCAGCTCACATTTACAAGAAGTAGCTTGCACACAATGTCAAGGATCTAGAATTCGAGAAGATGCTGCTGCAGTTCGAGTAGGGAATAAAACTCTGGGCCAAACAAACGATCTATTGTTGATCGAAGCGCTCAAGCACTTTAAAGAACTACCCCTAACAAAACTGGAAAAAGAGATAGTCGGAGAACTCCTTCAAGAAATAATCAATCGGCTTCAGTTTTTGGTCGAAGTTGGATTAGACTATTTAACACTCTCTCGTTCTGGGCCAACGCTTTCTGGAGGAGAAGCCCAGCGAATTCGTTTAGCTTCTCAGATCGGAAGTGGGCTAACGGGAGTTCTTTATGTGCTCGATGAACCTACGATCGGCCTTCATCCACGAGATAATTCACGTTTGCTTTCAGCATTGAATCGGCTCCGAGATTTAGGAAACACTTTGTTGATTGTAGAACATGAAAAAGAGATAATTCGAACGGCAGATTATCTACTCGACTTCGGTCCAGCTGCAGGTGTCCATGGAGGGGAAATTGTCGCACAAGGCACCCCGATCGAAGTAGCGTCTCATCAAGAATCGCTTACCGGTAAGTATTTGAGTGACCGATTGCAAATTTCGGTTCCAACGAATCGTCGAATCAAACAGATCGATTCTGAAGCTACTAAAATAACTCCCGAATTAATAAGAGATAAAGGAGGAGTCAAAAAGATCCTTTCTGTTTATGGAGCAAGTGAACATAGCTTAAAGAATATCGATGTTCATTTCCCTCTTGGGGCCTTGATTGCAGTAACGGGTGTAAGTGGTTCGGGAAAATCGTCTCTGGTATACGATGTGGTCTATCAAACTTTAGCAAGGAAATTGAACCGTAGTCAAACAAAATCTGCCGCAGTCAGCTCAATCAGTGGAATGGAACATCTCGAAAAAATAATTGCGGTCGATCAAGAACCGATCGGTGCTAGCCCTTCGTCGAATCCAGCAACGTATAGCGGGGTGTTTGATTTGATTCGAGTGCTGTTTTCCGCACTTCCTGAAGCAAAACTTCGCGGTTACTCTCCCGGGCGATTCAGCTTTAATCAACCCATCGGCCGGTGTGATATTTGTGAGGGAAATGGGCAAAAACGGATCGAAATGCACTTTCTTCCCGATATCTGGATCGAATGCGATATCTGTAAAGGAAAAAGATATAATGAAGAGACTTTATCGGTTCGATATAAAAATTTGACGATTGCCGATGTTTTGAATTTAACAATTACAAAAGCATTAGAGATTTTTGACAATATCCCCAAAATCCGCGTTATTTTGCAAACACTGGAGGATGTTGGGCTAGGATATTTGCAGCTTGGACAATCGGCGACTTCTCTTTCTGGTGGGGAATCTCAACGTCTAAAATTAGCGGCGGAACTGGCGAGACCAAATAAAGGACAAACCCTTTATGTATTGGATGAGCCGACAACGGGACTTCATTTCGATGATATTCGGAAGTTATTAGATGTATTGAATCGCTTAGTCGATCTCGGCAATACGGTTGTTGTTGTCGAGCATAACTTAGAAGTTATTAAAACAGCAGATTGGGTTATCGATCTAGGTCCAGAAGCTGGACCTGCGGGGGGAAGAATTGTTGCTCTTGGTACCCCAGAAGATATCGTTCATCAATCGGAGCAAAAAGGGATCGTTTGTCATACAGGAAAGATTTTAAAGGAGGTTT
>JAKBAI010000379.1 GCA_021809185.1 Planctomycetota bacterium | reverse complement strand
GACTTACTTACTTCAGAAACAATTTGACGGCCTTCGCGAATAGTATTGGTCAACGGTTTTTCGCAATAGATATGCTTTTTGGCGCGAGCTGCCAGGATACATGGTATCGCGTGCCAATGATCGGGAGTTGCAATCACCACGGCATCGACTTTCCCTTTTTCCAACAATTCGCGGAAATCGGTGAAGGTTTGGCAACCGTTGTAAGTTCCTTTTTTCCCCTTGCTATAACGATCCTCAACCTGTTTTTTGCCTGCTTGTAATCGTTCCTGAACGACATCGCATACAGCAACTACTTGGGTCCTATTATTTCCGAGAAAACCACCGAGATGCCCGCGTCCCATAGTACCTATCCCGATAAAGCCGAGCTGAATTCGATCATTTGCGGATCTCTTTTTTTCAGGCTCTAGATACTCGCTCCGCCCGAAAGTTGTTGACATGAAATCATTGGAACTGGTCCAAGCAGCTCCGGTCATTCCAATAAATGTACTTTGTACAAAACTTCTTCTTGAAACTCGTCGATTCATTGCGATTGCACTCCGTAAAAAACGTTTTTGGGGTAAGTACTTTTTATGCTAAGAATAATCGATTCTACTCTCAAGAGGGGAACCTAAAAAATGATTAAAATTCGTCAAAGGGTAGCTCACGATTCAATCTTGGCATACTCTGGTAGATTGTGGTCTAGTTCTCACCTTTTTGGAAGAGAGTCTTTCAAACTAATGGGGTGCTCTCCTTATAATAAATCGTTTCTAATCTAATCATCGGCATCAATATTCTAGCATTTGCTTGAATGAATCAGGGTTAACAACGATACCGAATCGCTGCATTTTTATTCCTTTCTAATTTGAACTTTAGACAAAATCCATTAAATATTCTAAAAATATTACAATCGAAGCCCTTATTAGATAATCTCAAATTTACTTTTGGAGATTAATTTACTCCTCTCTCGAATATATTCACTCTGTTCCCAGAATCGAATTACTCAAAATGAGCAACTCAAAGAGGATAAAGAACTCAATTTTACTTATAGGAATAAAATTATTGTCTGATAAAAAATAGATTTAGTATAACCAAAAAATTATGCTTCAGGAATAAAATATTATTCGAAATCTTTAAATATTTCTGAAAATGATTGGAATCTTGTATTAGATTGTTACTACCAAGCCTTTGCAATCCAATATCAAAATCCTGGAACCACTCAAAAGTAAGGCGTTTCAAAAAAGAGGTGTTTAAGATTCGAAAGGATATTGCCATACTTAAACCAGGATAAAGTACTCGAATAAAAGGAATACCGATGACGACGATCAGCACCGACTCATTTTTAACTCAACTTAAAGATAGCAAAATCTTGGCAGCAAACGAATTAGCTGATATTGAGAAAGTGATTAGCCGATCCCCTAATCTTACCGTTGATCATTTAAGCGAATCATTAATTGAAAAGAATCTACTTACGACTTTCCAAAAAGAGAAATTATTTAAGCGACGAGGGGATTCGCTGCATTTGTGGGTCTACACCCTTTTGGAGCCTCTCGACCCAGAAGGGGAGGGGAGTGTATGCCGAGCAAAGGACAAGCGAAATCGAGAGGAAGTAGTTTTGAAATTTTTGCCAGAACGAGGTTCTGGTGTTTTGGTTCGTTCCTGGAAACAGATGCAAACTTACCGAGACTTTAAACATCCTGGAGTAGCTAACATCTATTATCTGGGCCAGATCAAAAATCGATATTTTCTGGTGAGAAAATATTTCCCTGGGAAAACATTACAAGAAATGGTTCAGAGAGGAGAAAAAATCTCGTATCAAAAAACAGCAACGATTGGTTACGAAGTAGCGCTCGCTTTACAGATGTGTCATGAAAAAGGTCTTGTCCATGGTTTACTGAAACCAACGGATATTCTCCTCACCCCTAGCGATCAAACGATAGTACTCGATGTGGGGATGGCGTTTTTGATGAGCAGTAAACAGGGCCAATCGTTTGTGGATACATTTACGATTTCGAACCATTTGAGTGCTGCTATCGATTATGCGTCGCCTGAAGCGATTGTCAATCCAGCGGAATTGCAAGCAAGCGGGGATCAATATAGTCTGGGTTGTATATTGTATACCTGTTTAACGGGAAGAGTCCCATTCCCTCAAGTAAAAATGATGGAGAAAATGGCGGCTCATAGTTATGATGTTCCTCCAGCAATCGAATCGATTTGTCCCGATTGTCCGCAAGGATTAGCCAATGTCGTCCGGAGGATGATGGAAAAGACCCCAGGAAAACGCTATGCCAATATGGATGTTGTCGCTAAAGCATTACAACCGTGGGTCGATAAAAATAAAATCCGTTCTAATTCTTCCCTACCAGGCAGTTCGTTGCATGATACAGTGCAAATTCGGGTAGGAGGATCAACCACATCGATCCCTCGTCCCCCCGTGATAAATTCTTCAACGAATCCAGCGATGTGGATGGGAGTTGGTATGGGAGTGATGGCATTGCTGGGCGGTTTGATGATGTTAATGGCTCGCTAGTCGATTTTGACTTTTATTATACAATTAATGATCGAGCCAAAGGCGATTCAGGTCATCGGGAATATTCTCGAGGGTCTCTTGCAATTTCTGAATCCAATATCTCCGTTCCGATTCGGATAATTGTCCGAAAGAAGTCTCCGGATCTGTCGCCAAAGTAAAGATCTCTTTGGCTAGTTCGATTAGTTGATCTCGATTCCATTTTCGCTCCGTTTCACTATATTTGACAACCGATTTACGATTCATTCGTACCTCATTTTCGATAAGAATACCTAAGGTACGTTGAAGCAACTCGATTTTTTTAGACGGATAGATCTGGCAATAATGATCGATCGAATCGCGTAATAGTTGAATACGTTTCTCAAAATTAGCCCGTGATTTTTCGATCATGCGATAAAGAAGATCGATCTGCAATCGTTCTCGAGTGGGGTTCCGCGGATCCAATTGGTCTACAATCTTAAGCTTTTCTTTCAACTGTTTCGAGATATTGCCAGCGCGGGCCTCTTCTTTGAGAATCATTTGAAATTCCCATTCATAGATTTTCCAACGGACGAATTCAAGCCATAAACTAGATTGATTTGGATTTGATTGGCAGGCACGTTCCAGAGGATTGAGAATATTGGCTCGCAAAAATTTGAGTGCATGCAGTGCGGCTTCTGCTTGCGCTCGGCCTGAAGAAAGCCGGATAGCGGTTTGTGTATCTGGCAAATATCGGGAATTTTGCCGCGCTTCTCGA
>JAKBAI010000118.1 GCA_021809185.1 Planctomycetota bacterium | reverse complement strand
CCCCATTCCTACTTCGTGCCAATCTTCATCGGTCGCATTTTCGACAACTGCCCATCCCTGCAGATACGGTTTCCCTTCTTGTGATAGTACCAAGCGATAACTAGTCTTCCAGATCGGATTTTCGATCACATAGCTCACGCGAACTTTTCGTTTCCCTTCTCCACTGAAATTCAGACTAACCGCTTTCTTCTGCGAATCGTGGGATAAAGCCAAGGTTTCCAACGCTCGACGAATCTCATTCTCGATGACAGGATTGGAAAATCGCAATCGGGCAATATCGTTTAATTTGATGCTACGAACCCCCTCCGCACACCAGAGATTGATCACATCAACTTCTAAAGAACCATCTTTGCTTGCTTCTTTTTTCTTTTCTACCCCCATAATTGAACCCTGGAGAGTACCGGGTTGACCCACTGCCGTAGTGAGCATGGTCACTTCTACTTTTTCGCCTCGCGCTTGGGATAAAATTTGTGGGAATGTTGGGGAACCGTTGAGATTGATAGCGAACGATTTGAGCGTGCGATCAATCGGATCACGAGAATCATAAGTTACCGCAGAGATTCGCCCTTTCTCGGACATATCTTCCAGAACCATCGATTTAATCAAATCATTAATATCCTGTTCAGGAAAAGTCAGATCGATTCGGGCATCGTTGGTAATTTCCCCAGATCGGGTAAAATGTCCAACACCAGAATTAAAAAGAATTACCCGAGTGATCGGGAGGGATTGAACGGGTTGCAGTTGAGAGGATGGTTGATTTCCTTGGGAAGGAGCGGAATCGGCGTGGTTTAGCCAAACACCGAGAGCACATGCTCCCAGGATTGGCATCGACCAAAATAGTTTTTTCATAATTGGAGACCCTTTTTACCTTAATTTTCAATTTGTTATTTTCGCTTCGTTATTGATAAATCCTGTTTCACAACAAAGAGATCATCAGATCAGCTCACACTTTTCTATGACGAAATAAATGATTAAAAGATTTATGATGGGCTGGAAATTTTTATGAATGAGCTAAACACGAGATTTACGATTAAGCATGCTATTTATTAGGTACTCAACCGTTCTAACTTCGCATTTTAACAAAAGATCTTTCATCGTTGATTCGTTTTTGTAGAAAATTTCCTCATCCAATTGCCCTAAATAAGAATGGATTAATAAAAAAGTTGTTTTGGTTGATTTTCTGTATTGCAATCCTGAAATGCAATCGAGCAAAGGACTATTGATATAAGGATGAAATTTAGCGATTGACGTCTTTTACTAAATTATCTTAATTACCGAATTCCCATATTTCATAAAAATTCAACGAGCTGAAAACTCACCATTCAGATCAAAAAAGCTTCTAGTTTCCCAGGTTTTTCTAAATTGAAACGAAAACAGTTAGAGACAGCTAAGAACAAAATCCAGAACGGGATTGACTTCAAAACGAGGTTGGTTAAATTGGAGAAACGTAAAATTCATGAGAATTGAAAGAAATGCCCCAGAGGCACCCCAGGTCAGATAGGGATGTTAGGGAATAATGAATCAGATAAATGCAGAAGTGGTCCATACCGGGATGTCGTTTTATGAATCGGCTTTTGTTCTATTTTTTCTGGTAACATTCACGTTATATTGGTTGTTGCCAAATCGGAATGCCCGTAATTTCGTCCTGTTGGTCGCCAGTGGAACATTTTATGCCACCTGGAGCCGAGAACTGGCGTTTTTAGTTATCTGCACTACAGTAGTCGATTACCTTCTGATGCGCTGGTTAGAACGGGAATCGCGCAACTCTCGTCGCAAATCAATTTTGATTTTGAGTCTAGTAATGAATTTGGGGATTCTGGTTTATTTCAAATATACCAATTTCTTTCTAGGCTCTCTGCAAGAATTATGCCTCAATCTTGGTATGCCAAGTTTTTTCGTTACGCTGAAAATTGCGGCCCCACTAGGGATTTCCTTTTATACATTCGAAGCGGTTAGTTATGCGGTAGATGTTTATCACCGGCGAATCCAGGCAGAGAAAAATCTTATTTCGTTCATGCTCTTTATCCTCTTTTTCCCCCATTTACTGTGCGGTCCAATCGTCCGACCTGGGGATTTTTTAACGCAAACCAGAAGGCATAAAAAATGGGATTGGTTGCGTATGGAAACAGGGGTGCAATATTTTTTAATGGGGCTATTCAAAAAGCTGGTAATTGCAGAACGCATGGCCATGTATTGCGACCCTGTCTTTCTGCATCCTGAATACTATTCGGCTTCGGCAATCTGGCTGGCAGTATTGTGTTTTTCTTTGCGAATCTATTTCGACTTTTCCGGCTATTCTGATATGGCTGTTGGATTAGCGCACATGTTTGGCTACAAATTAATTCAGAATTTCAATATGCCGTATCTATCGCTCAATGTCTCGGAATTCTGGCGGCGTTGGCACATCTCTCTGTCGAGCTGGTTACGCGACTATCTTTTTATTCCTTTGGGAGGGAGCCGTTGTGAATCGTGGAAAATTACCCGAAATTTGATGATCACCATGGTCTTGGGAGGGTTATGGCACGGGGCTAACTGGACATTTTTAATCTGGGGCGGCTTGCATGGCAGTTATCTGGTCATTCACCGGTATTTCCGGGATTGGTGCAAAAATCGGCCCATGTTATCTGCTTGGTTGCAGAGCTATGCTGGAATTGTTGTTCGCTGGGCACTTACGTCAAGCAGTGTCTTGATTGCCTGGGTCTTTTTTCAGCCTAATATTAATGTTTCCCTGTCAATTATTAAGCAAATGTTCTCTTTTTCTCCGGGGATCAGTCTACCTTTCCCCACTCAGTGCTTATGGATGCTGATGATTTTAATCGCCATTTGCCATTATGCCGGTATTTATCGCCTATGGCAACGGTGGCAATATCGAGTTCCTGCCCCCTGCATGGGATGCGCCTATGCTTTTACTTTTTGCTTAATTCTGTTACTTACCCCAGAATTTACAAAAACTTTCATGTACTTTAACTTCTAACTTGGAATCTGACAAATCGATCGTTACTTTTTAAATAGTTACTTTTTAAGCGGATCGGCAATCAGATAATAATGAATGATATGAAATATGGTATGAAATATGGTGTATCAATAATCGGCTCAATTCTGCGGCCTTTTTACGGGGTCATGGCTAAGAAAGATAGTCAGCCCAATCCAGAAATGGGTAGCTCGGCAACGAAGCAATTGCTTTCTTCTTCCACAACAACCGCTACCAAGAAAGCTGCTCCCAGTGATACCCAACTAAAAATACGCAATAGTTATCAGCGCTTACTTTGGATGGTTGTTGGGATTGTTCTGATTCATTTGCTCGTGCTATTGGTAGTGGAATTCATTCGGCCAGATTGGAATCATGTCGATTACGCGCTCCGATTGCAACGATTGCATAAACTCATCTCAGAAAATCCAGAAAAGCCGATCGGCATTGCCTTGGGGAGTTCGCGAACCAGTATGGGATTAGATACGACTACTCTATCTCGATTGAGTAATACGAATCTCTTTACCCTCGCTTTTCCAGGCTCTGGCCCTGTCCAAGAATTGATGTATTTACAGCGCTTAATTGCAGATGGTGTTCGGCCCAATTATGTGATTATTGAAATCTTGCCCGGCATGCTCTTTAATCCGATCTCCGATTTACAACCCATCATCGAAAACGAAAATCGAGCCAATTTAAGTTGGGATGGAATTGGGATGCGTGACCTATCGCTTCTCGAACGCTATCATGATCCAGATGTCAATGTTTTATTCCATTTCTTTTTGACACGTCCTGAAATAATACGCGGTCATGGGAACGATTGGTTAATGCTCTTTGAAAGCAAATGGTCTTTTGTGGAGACCGGTTCTAAACATAATCGATTTGGGTTCGATGATCATGGTTGGTTGCCCTATACGACCTCTACTTTTAGCGAAGAGAGAAAGATGCGAGGTGTTCAACAAGCTAAAGAAAATTATTATGGAACATTGCAAAAAGGGGAAATGGGGACACGATCGCCGCTTGCTTATGAGGAATTACTTTCTTGGTTGCAGGATCATCATTTGCCGTATTATCTATATTTGATGCCTGAAGGAAATACATTCCGGAGCTGGTATAATCCATCATGCGAAGCACAATTGCAAAATTGGCTGAAGAGAATACATGATAAATACTCAGCAGTTATCATCGATACCCGGACTTGGATGCCAGATGAAGCATTTTTCGATAGCCATCATCTACTCCCCAATTTTGGAACGGTATTCGCGCAGCGATTTGGCCAAGAAATACTCATTCCTTTTTTGCAACATCGAGGTTTGCTTTCTCATGCAGATACAAAATCCCGCTAAAGTAAGATCTTCGTTGCCCCTACGAGTATTCAAGCAATTATTATCTAGTCTCGTCACGGTATTGCATAAAAAAAATAACTCACACGCTGCCTTTCAAAACAATCTTTACGTCAAAAAGAGTCGCGCGACACCTCAGTTAGCCCGGCAACGATTAATCTGGACGCTAGCCAGTTTTATAATTTTGAATGGCAGTATGATCGTTTGGATTTATTTTCAATCTCAACTTCGTGACCCACAATTCGGGGATAAGTTACAACGCTTTCAAAAACGTTTTCTTCAGGAAAAACCGGATCATACAATCATTATGTTGGGCAGCTCGCATACTGGAATGGGTTTGGCCGCTAGGGAAATGGAAGACCACCTCTATCAAGAAACGGCTCAATCTTGGTTGATCTATAATTTCGGGATCCCTTCGGCGGGACCAATCATGGAGCTGCGTCACTGGCATAAAATATGGCTAAAAATGCAGCAAAATCAATTCCATCCAGATCTCGTTTTGCTCGAATTGCACCCCGCTCTCCTTTCTCTAACTCCAGCGCAACCCATCGAGGGCCGAGGGTTGAATCTCCAGCAAATGGAATCAGCTGAATTGGAACTGTTGCAACGGTATGGCATGATTAATCAGGCCAACGATATTACTTCATGGTACCTCTGGAATTTGATGCCTTTCAGCTCATTGCGCTTTGAATTATTGGGGCGAGTTCTGCCTCTCTGGTTGCCAACGGGATTGCGTTATGATTGGGGTCGAAAGACCGATCGCTGTGGCTGGAATGCTTCCCCCTGGATCAACCCACATCCGGAACAAAAAAATAAAGCGTTTGCCCAAGCAAAAATGGAATATGCCGTTATTCTGGAAAATCTACGCATGGAAGGCCAAGCAGCTGAAGCTTTTCAGGTTCTTGTCCAAACAATCCAAAATAAAAATATCCCTGTTGTTGTTGTACTGACACCCGAAGGGGAAAAGTTTCGGCAATGGTATACTCCTCTCTCTCAACACCATTTGCAAAATTATCTTCACGAACTGGAACGGAAATTTCATGTTCCTATAATTAATGCCCGCGATTGGAATCCAGAAAATGACTTTCTAGATTCGCACCATCTTTTGCAACCTGGTGCAAAAAAATTTAGTCTTCAACTTTGCAAAGAACTCATTCGCAGAAAAATAATTCCTGAAGCTGGCAGATAAAAGAAGATAACTGAGATAGAGCAGAACAAAAGAAATCCGTAGGGAATAGTAACAAATCAGTTGACTCTTAGAGAATCAGAGAGCTTATGCCTCTTAATCTGCCTCTCGATCTGTCTGCTAATCTGCCTCTCAATCCCTGTGCAATTCATTATCCCTAACTACCCTTTTGGACACGTGAACGATTACATCCAAAACAGTCAAGGAAATCCTCATCCCACTTTCCGATCTATTAGATCACTTTCTCATCTAACATTTTTGAGATAATCCTATCTTGTTTCTTCTCGTTTATCCACCAATTCCACCCAGAGCGTTCAAGTAAATGGAAGCAATTTTGAAGATAGCAATGATTAATAACATACAAACAAAGAGATACACCCCTATGCTAGATGCCTTGGTGAGTAATTTCATTTTCCGGGACGATTCTTCCCGATAATGCTCTGTTTGTCGAATCATAATTTCTGGAAGCTGACCACTAACTTCACCCACTGCTACTATTTCGAGGAATTCATAGGGAAAAAATGGGCATACGGCCAAAGCTTCCCGATATTCTCTGCCATTTTTTAGCATCGAGATGATTTTCGTATCATAACTTCGAAAAGCTTCGCTGCCCGTTGAAGCTAAACTTAGACGAACTACTTCGTCATACGACATGCTAGAATCGAGTGTAATCCGAAAGGTCATACAAAAGCGGCACATGGCAATGGTATGAACACAAGGACCGATAGCGGGCAGACCTAAAATCATCGCTTGGACCGCAGCCCCTTTGTTGAGGACTCTCGTAAATAGTCGATAAAGCAAATATAATCCAACAAAGAAACCAACCTCAGAAAAAAGAAATATTAAAGCACCAGAAACCCCTCGCAATCCAAATCCGATCGGGTCGATTGCTTTTGACTCATCGCCTTGATTGATCCAACTCAGGATAATCATTAAGCCTGCAATCACGAGCGAACCAATAACAAAGGACATGACCGGCCAGATGATCTGAGTTAAAAATTCGCGCCATAAACTTAGCTGTAACGTGTAATATTTTTCCAATTCACCAAACATTTCAGGAAGCTGACCACTACGTTCTCCCACGGTCGCCATATCCCGAAATAAAGGGGGGAAATACTCAGAATATTTAGCCATCCCATCTTCTAAACTATCTCCGGCATGAATATCATCGGCAATATGAGAAGCCACCGCACGCAGTTCGTTTGGCCCCTTCGTTGCCAAAATTCGAAACGCTCTCTCAATGCCAACTCCCGCCCCAAGAGTATGTTTTATCGTTCGACTCCAACCAATTAGTGATGGATAACTTGCTCGTTTAGAAAATATCATCGATTTAATTCACCTGCTTCGGATCCCCAAAAAATTCTTTCTCTCCATTCAGAATAGATGGAAAAGGGGTCACTTACAAGCCCATGGATAACAAGATTTTCTTCAACCATAAGCAGATTATTTGAAAACAGATTATTTGAAAACAGATTATTTGAAAGCAGATTATTTGAAAGCAGATTCAAAAATAGAAAATCGAGAAGTAACAGTTCATTGAATGCCGCGAAATCATCCCCATTTAAATAAATTATCAAATCGATGGATTACCGAAAATATTATTATTTCATCATCAACCGGAAAATCACCTTCATTTAGAGATCCCTTTCTTGCAGTTTGCAAGCGAACCAAATTGCAATCAATAAAATTGTGTAACAAGTAAAAATGGCTATTTTGAAATCGATCTTAACTTTTCAGAACGAGATCGGTCTATTATCTATTTATCATGAACTTCAAATTTGATTATCATTACAAAAGCATGAATGCAGAACAAGGGATAATTATATCAAGAACCTCTCCATGAAAATTACTCAAACTTATAATTTGATAATCGACTTGGAAACTATCTGCATTGATTGCGATCAAATTCCGTAAAAAACGGAAATCATTGAAATCGGAGAGGTTCTGGTTGATTCGAAATATTTCGAACTTAGCGAGGAATTTCAGATATTCATTCAACTAGGGCATAATCGCATTTTGCTTCTTTAGCCAATTATTGAAGACGATTTCTCAAATCACCATCGATTCTGCGTAATTATTCCCACCAGCTTTAGAGCAATTCAAAGATTGGTTCGGTGATCCAAATCAGTTCGTATTTATTTCCGGGGGATTATGACCGAAAACCGTTCATTCAAGATTTCTATTTTCACAAGGTTCTTACCCATTCCCAAAATTTCACATATAAATTCAAACAAGAGGGTTCCTAAAAAATGAATCATCCCAAAAATGGGACTTGGTCGAACGGCGAATGCTATCGATATTGATTTCGAAGGTCAACACCATCGCCGACTAAGTGATTCAAAAAATATCGATCGAATTCTCAAAATGATGAGGAGCTTATATTGTTTCTGGTAAGATGGTTTTACATAAAATTCTTCTGTTTCGTTTGAAATGACTAACCATAATAAACAATTTCTGGATAAACTATAACGATTCCTTCAAAGACCGTTTTAGTGTGTTATTGGGTAAAATAGTTGAGATAGGTCAGAATGCGGTCAGTATGCTTGTCCTCCCGAGTCGATTTGGAGCGATAGTCTCTACATTCTATCTACGATTAAATTTCGTGGAAATATAAACCGACTTTTAAATTCTTTCTATTTTTTGATTTGCAAGGAAAATATTTGGAATTTCTCTTTAGGATACGATCTTTTTAGGATAAAGAAGATCCGAGTTCGACCAAAATCCATTCGGGATTGATGCATTATAGACGAAACCGAACAGATACCCATTTTACCAGACTTAGCTATTTGAAACGAAACGATGTGAATTTCTTCATTCCACTAAAAAATTTAGAATAATCGTAATTTGTGTTCAAAGTTATTTAATTCGAATTGCCGATTAAATCATTGTTCAAGAAAATCGATATAGAAATAAAAATATCATCAATGGTATTGATTTGGTAAATTGATTTTCATTCGAAAAGAGCGATTTCCCAGATGGAAATACCTTGCGAAGGATCGAGTATGCGTCATCAAAAAGTACAATTAGCATTGTTAGGGTTGAGTACTATTCTGTTGGGATCCATGGGATGCCAAACATATATGGGCGGGATGACCCTGCCGACCGGTCATTATCTGGAATATACTCCGCAGTATATTCCACGTGATACCGATGATAATCCTTTACCGCGAGAACGCGCTACCCAGGAAAGTTATTTAAATATGATGAACAATGCTCAGGCTAATCCAGGCGGTGGAGCAGCAGTTCCGCCTGTGCCACCCGTTCCAGGAGCAGTTCCTCCCCCAGCCCCTGTACCATTGCCTAAATAATCACTCTAAGTGCTTTACACATTAGGTATTTATATTTCTAAAATTTGTATTTTTTGAACTGGTTAGACATGGACGATTCCCTGAACTGGAGTTCCCCGGAAAAGGTTTCAGGCTATAATTCCGCATGGGGAATCGTCTCTGCTTTCATAGTCTCAGAAGTTTAATTTAATAAGCAATTTTCATTATATTTTTATAAAGCAACTTTCGCATCGAGTTAGTAGTATTTATATTTAACAGTTTCATCTCCATTTATACTTAGACTTCTTAAATTTTATAATTTCTCTATCCGTGATAAGACCGAATTTGTGAATCAGTAATTATCCAACGATTCCCTCTTAAAGATTTAGATAAAAATTTTTTGGATGAAGTTTTTATCATTTGATTCATTTTCGCTTTGATTCATTTTCGCTTTGGCTTAGTCGATTTTTTACAGTTTCCTTCAAATAAATGGGAAAGAAAATTGTTATTGACAGATTGATATATTCATACTATTCCCCTTTTCCAGTGAATTTAACTCGAATGATGCTGGATGGGGAGTTTTTATCCGAACAAATCGGGAAAACAGGCATCAAAAAAGTATGTCTAGAATTAGAGGATCGAACAACGAATCGACACCCTAATTCTGATTCAGTTTAGGGGGAAATCGTATGAATATTTATCTGAACAAAGTCAAAGGATTATACGTTGTTTTAGGCCTCTGTTTTCTGAGTGCCAGTTTGGGATGCGGTTGCTCTGGGCGGAATCAAACGCTGAGACCAAATACGGGCACAACGAATTATATGACGGGAAATGGTCAGAGCGTAGGAGACCAAACGACTAGCCAAGGGATGATGAAATCGACTAATACTAGTATGAATCCTACCAACACCAAATCGGGGTACCAACCTAATTGGATGACAAATCAACCCGTAAGTAATAATGGATATCCAAGTGGTCAATCTACTATAAATTCGGTTGGCGGGAACCCAGGTTCTGGATACGGGGGTGGCGCAATGCTTGGTAGCGGTGGTAGCCATTAATCGAAGATTCGGAATTAAAAACCGAGAATAGAAATGGTGTAAATCGATAATGAATTAAATTCAGCTTGGTTAAAATGAGAAATGATGGGACAAAAATCAAGCTGATTCATTCTCAAGATTAACAGAAGTACCAAAAAATAATTCAATCGAAACTTCTTTGATCTACATTTGATCTTGACACAATAGTTTTAGAGGATAAAGGATATTCTATAGAGGGGCACCAATTTTGAAGAATTCACAGAGCTGAATGAGTCATGATTTATTGCAAATCCAATCGATTCGCAAATTACATTATTAGGCTTTTGCGAATAGATCATGAATAGACAACCATGAATAGACAATGAAAAGATAAAGTTGAGTCCAATCAAAAACCAAGGATTGGTTTGAGAACGATAAGATTTCAAGAATATTAAGATAGATGCTTCTGGCAAATACGGGGAATTGCGTAAATCAGCGAGCGATCTATAAATCATAAGGGGAGATAACGATGGAACGGATCAAACCACAAATAGATCTGGCAAACGAAGGGGTGTATGGTCACTCGGCATTATCAATTACTGATTCTCCGCGCTGGAAAAAATGGATTCGAAAATGGTTAACTGGGGTCTTCTCTGTTAGCGCCGTGGCGATTGTAGTTGGGTGCGGTCCTGCCAATAAAAATTTAGTCGATCCGAACAAAGGCAAAACGATCACCCAGGTACAAACCTTCAATAGTTCGAAATATTCGAATTCAACTTCGATCCCTGCCTATAATGCAAAGACCCCTCAAGCGGGTACCGGTACTCCGATGGGGGGTATGGGCGGACTTAACGGAAATCAACAATTCGGAAACTCTGGTTCTCCTGGTCTAACAAGCAACAATTCCGCTTTATTGCCCTCTAACCAATTACGAGCGAATCAGGCCAATTTGATGATGAATAATGGCATGATCAATAATTCTCCAGGGGGGTCAGCAGGGAATTTCATGAATTCAGGAGTTACTACTCCTTCTGCACCGTTGCAAAGCCCTGCCAGCTTTGGCGGTCCATCTCGAACGCAAGGATCATATAATAATACAACCACAACCAACCCCAATATATCTACCAGTAATTATCAAGGCAATCCTTTAAACAATACCTCTTTTGCTCCAAATAGTTTGCCAAACCCAACGGGTGTAGGCTCGCCGTTGAATAACGCTAACAGTTTAACTTCTGCTAATTTGAATGGAATGAATTCGATGGGTTCCCCTTTGCCAGGAACAATAGGATCGGGAAATCCTCTGTATGCGAATTCGAATCCTGGACTGCAGAATCGCAACTTACCATCGAACCTCGCTGGTACCCCAATGAATTTGGCGCCCAATAACACAACCAATCTGGGCGTGAATGGTTTGCAGCCTATGCTCGGAACAGGCACTGCCAACAAAGTGCCTGGCGGATTGCCTACCTCGATCTTGAATCCGGGCACCAACAATAATGCAATTACTCAGACCGGCTTCCAGCCGCAAGGGAATGCAATTGGAACGAATTCCGGAAATGGTCTAACCGGGAATATGAGTAACAATCCTATGAGTAACAATCCTATGGGGAATTCTTCCTGGAATCAGTCCAATTCCAATATCGGTACACCTTCGAACCAATCCTCCTCTTTTCCTAATTCAGCTCTGACCTCCCCATTGCAAGGAATTCCTCAAGCTAAAAACAGTATGTCACCACTGGCCGTATCTAATAATCCTTCTACTAATTCGGGAAGTAGCTTGCCCTCTGGAAATAGGCAGAATAATCCCAGCAATAATGGTTTGCCGCCAATGAATTCCGCTGGGGCTAGTACTAGTAATCTGTATGGAAATAGCGGAAATGGAAGTTTGCCTCCTCTGAATTCAAACGTACCATCTGCTGGTTCGGTGCTTGGTGAATTTCCTCTGCGAAAATCTCCAGGAAACGTCCCACCACCTGTAACAACATCGGAATCGATTCCAGAAACACCACTAAATCAATAATTTTATTTAATATCGAAATCAATTGATCTAAAATGTACAAGCGGTTTTGTCTCTTAACACGGCAAAACCGCTTCGATTTTAATTGAATTCTGATTTAATTGAAAATCAAAACAGTATTGGAGAATTAGCAGGAACCATCAATTCATTGGGATGATTCCTCTTGACAAATATTCGATTGATCTTCATTATATTACCGTTTAGGTGACATTTACTCTATTCCGGCGAGATAAGTGGTGAATTGTTTTTGGAATAGGAGATTGAATTTTGGAATATGATATTGAATGAAGAGAGTTAGGGTTCGTGTTCCAATCAGTGTAGCTATTTTGAATTGGTTTCGAAATAGTTATTTGAGTAATTGGTTAAATGATCGATCAAAAATAACAAGATTGAATAGGCTAGAATTTTGATAGGCAAAAGGATGTGCTTAATGAAAAAAGCGTTGATCACAGGTATTACGGGGCAAGATGGGAGCTATCTTGCTGAGTTGCTACTAAATAAAGGGTACGAAGTTCATGGGATGATTCGGCGCAGCAGCAGTGAAAATGATGAACGAATCCGACATATTAAGAATCAGATTAAACTTCATGCGGGTGATCTTCAGGATCAGATGTCGATTTTTGAGATGATTAAAAGTATACAGCCTGACGAGATTTACAATTTAGCAGCACAAAGTTTTGTAGCAGCGAGCTGGAACCAGCCTGTATTAACCGCGGAATATACAGCAATAGGCGTAACCCGAATATTAGAAGCAGTGCGTTATCTTGGGCCAGATAAAATTCGAGTTTATCAGGCATCTTCTAGCGAAATGTTCGGCAAGGTTCAAGAGATCCCCCAACGGGAAACGACCCCTTTTTACCCGCGTAGCCCTTATGGGGTTGCCAAAGTATACGGGCACTGGATCACTTTGAACTACCGGGAAAGTTATAATATGTATTGCGTGAGCGGGATTTTATTCAATCATGAAAGTGAACGAAGAGGGATTGAATTTGTTACCCGTAAAATTTCGGATGGAGTTGCTCGGATCAAATTAGGTCTTAGCCGAGAATTACGATTAGGGAATCTGGATGCCAAACGGGATTGGGGATTCGCAGGCGATTATGTTCGCGCGATGTGGTTAATGTTACAGCAAGACAAACCGGACGATTATGTTATCGCCACAGGAGAAACCCATTCCGTTCAAGAATTCGTAGAACTGGCTTTCGATGCCGTTGGGTTGGATTGGAAATCGTATGTTATCCAAGATCCAGCTTTCTTCCGACCCGCGGAGGTCGATTTGCTGATTGGAGATCCTACCAAAGCTAAACAAAAATTGGGCTGGCAACCAGAGTTGAGTTTTTCCGAATTGGTCCGCAGAATGGTTTATAGCGATTTGCAACGGCTTCAGGGAATCCAAGGAACTTCGAACCTGGGAAAACGCCGAGCAGCTTAGTATAATTATATTTTCAGGCAATGAATACCATTCGCACGATTTATTTAATCGTGCGATTTTTTTTGATTCCGTGAAATTGATTCGATTTTCGATAAGATTTCTGAAAAGAAAAAGTTATTGGTTAACAGCGTTCTTAAAGGGTTTTTTCCCAAAGAGCCATGCCAAAATAGACCCTGAGACTTTCATCGATGCAGATTTTAATAACTGGTGTTACCGGTTTTGTCGGTGGTCATCTGGCCGAATTACTTGCTTCTCGAAAAGAGGCAAAAATATACGGTATAGCCCGAACACCAACCTGGCTACCGATTTGGGAAGACCTAGCTTCTCGTGTTACCCTTTTACCCGCCAATTGGCAATTGGAAGCCTTGGTTGAACTGTTCAATCAAATTAAGCCCGATTGGATTTTTCATCTCGCGGGCTATGCCAATGCAGGTCAATCATTCAAGGAACCGCAGGAAAGTTGGGAAGGGAACTTTCAACTGACCAAAACCTTGTATGAAGCCTGTCTTCAAGCCCGAGATCAATCGGGAATCAAACCGCGTATTCTTTATGTTTCGAGCGGTTTAATCTACGGTAAGCCTGATGAAGATCAGATTCAATGCACTGAAAAAACAGTTTTAAAGCCCCTTACCCCTTATGCGCTAAGCAAATCATCTGCAGATCTTCTCAGTTTTCAATATTCCCAAGCGTACGGATTGGATATTGTTCGAGTGCGTCCATTCAATCACATCGGCCCCAAACAAAGCAGCGATTATGCCGCAGCGAATTTTGCTCGTCAGCTCGCAGCTATTCAGCTCGGTTTTCAGCAACCTATTCTAGAGACTGGCGATCTTTCGGCTCAGAGAGACTTTTCCGATGTCCGCGATATTGTTCTTGCTTACGTTCAACTACTCGAACGAGCAGCTTCCGGCTCAATTTATAATGTTGGCTCGGGCACTTGTTACTCTATCCAGGAACTTCTCAACATTTTAGTCAAGTTGAGCGGTTTAAAGATCGATATTCGCGCCAAAGTCGATCCTTCTCGCCAACGCGATAGCCAAGCGATCAGCACCTCTCTTGATAAAATCACCGCTGAAATTGGCTGGTTCCCCAAAATATCTCTCGAAACAACTCTCCAAGATATGCTCATTGATTGGCAGAACAGACTTCGTCGTTCTGGTAAAGCTACCGAGTATTAATTCAAAATACTTTTTTTCAAAATGAAGACCCGAGTGAAGATTTGAGCTATTTCGCCGGTAGTTCGGGTATGTTAATCAATCTAGTTTTAATAGTTTGAGCAATTATAATCACCCTTAAATAACGTCTCTACAAATCTACAAAATTTTAATCATGATCTCTATAACTCTGTTATGGTTGAATCAACAATCGTAATCACTTATAATTTTATTCATCACGATCAAACAAAAGATCAATTGAGATAAGAAATTTGTGGGGTAAATGATTGTCTCTCGCATGATTACGAAAAGGATCAATTGATGGCCAAAGAACATTCTGGAAAAAAGAAGGAACGTGGTGATAAAACATCAAAGATGGGACAATCCCAATCAACTCAAAAACCTAATCCTATATTAATTTCGAAATTCGATGTCATTTGGAAATATGGCATTTACTGGCTTTTTCAAAGTTTTTTGTATGCCTATGACCGCCAACTCCATGATGATATTGATTGGACTCAAAAAATAGTCGAGCTGAGTACAGAAAATCTGTTTGAAAATGCAGGAGAAACTGGTGGTGTCGAAAAGGAGATTGCAGATCTCGCTTTCGAAGTATTTTTAAAGAGTATTGGTGAAAAAGTGATTATTCACATCGATATTCAAGCGACTAGACAAACAAATTTTCCGCTGCGAGTAACCAAATACAATCTCAAATTATCTTGTAAACACGACCGAAAAGTCATTTCGATCGTCATTTTGATTGACAAGGATTTAAATTGGTATCCAAACTCTTCTGAATTGACTATTCATAGCAACAAACATATTCATGAATTTTCGGCGATCAAAATAGAAAATCAACGAGATAAAGCTAAAGAACTACGAGAACAAAACAATCTTGTTGGGTGGTTTTTTCAAGCCCATTTTCTTTGTCGAGATACAGAAAATAACCCATCCTTGAGATTAGAAGAAAAAGTAAACTGGATTATTAAGTTTGCAGAGGTTAAAATAGATGATGAAGAGATGCAACGCCGGATATATTTGATATTTGATGGTTTACTTCAATTACCAAAAGAACTCCAACTTGAGTTCTACCAAAGGACTCAGTATTTGAAAGGAAAATTACCTATGGAAATTATCACCCAATCGATGATCGATTTTAGCGAAGAAATTAAGCGCAAAGCTGTAAAATCAGCTGAAAAACGCGCCTTGAACAAAGGCAAAAGAGAAGGCATAAAAGAAGGCAAAAGCGAAGGGATTAAAGAAGGGTTGCAAATAGCAATTCCATTGAAATATGAGCAAAAAGTTGCCAATGATCTGTTGATGCGATTATCCAAAATTTCTGATGTAAAAACTCTTGGGCTGATTACTAATGCGATTAAAAACGATATCCCTTTGAAAGAGTTAATGCAGTTAATGTCGTCCAAGAAAAATTAATCTGTTTGTCATCTTGCTTACTCTAAAGCCTTCCTTTTGAGTTCTATCAAAGGACTCAGAATTTGAAAGGAAAATTCCCTAGGAAATTATCACCCAATCGATGATCGATTTTAGCGAAGAAATTAAGCGCAAAGCTGTAAAATCAGCTGAAAAACGCGCTTTGAACAAAGGCAAAAGAGAAGGCAAAAGAGAAGGCATAAAAGAAGGCAAAAGAGAAGGGATTAAAGAAGGGTTGCAAATAGCAATTCCATTGAAATATGAGCAAAAAGTTGCCAATGATCTGTTGATGCGATTATCCAAAATTTCTGATGTAAAAACTCTTGGGCTGATTACTAATGCGA
>JAKBAI010000378.1 GCA_021809185.1 Planctomycetota bacterium | reverse complement strand
TTTTCAAACAGGAAGTCAGCAACGCAGCGAATTCAATAATTACTTTCGCAGAGCAGTCGAACTGATCCGTAACGGTCGAATCGGCAAATTAAAAACGATTCGAATCGGCGTAGGCGAACCAGCAATTGCTTGCGATTTACCCACACAACCAGTACCTGAAGGAACGAACTGGGATTTCTGGAACGGACCTGCTCCCGAACGTGGATATAATGAGATTCTTTGTCCTAAAGGGATTCACCATCATTTCCCCGCTTGGCGAAAATATCGAGAATACGGTGGCGGTGGGTTAGCTGATATGGGTGCACATCATTTTGATATTGCTCAGTGGGCAATGGATATGGATAAGAGTGGTCCCGTCGAAATCATTCCTCCAGAAAAAGGCAAAAACAGCGGACTCAAATTCATTTACGCTAATGGAGTCGAAATGTTCCATGGCGGCGAAGCCGATTGTGTTTTTGTTGGAGAACATGGAACGATCCTCGCTTCGCGTTCCTTTATCAAATCAAATCCCGAAAGTATTCTCAAAGAACCTATCGGAGAAAAAGGGTTTCATATCTATCCTTCCAATAGCCATAAAAACAATTGGCTCGATTGTATTCTAGCTTCTAAACAGACCATTTGCCCAGCTGAAACAGGGCACCGTTCCGCTACGGTCTGCCATCTGGGGAACATCGGTTATCGCTTAGGACGCAAATTGACCTGGAATCCTGAAAAAGAAGAATTTGTCAATGACGAAGAAGCGAATAAACTCACTTTCCGAATTCCTCGTAAAAAATATGACTTTATTAGCTAATGTAGAAGATAGTAGGCAGTATGCAGATGGCAGTAGGCAGTAGGCGGGGGAAAGTAGGCAGATGGCAGTAGGCGGGGGAAAGTAGGCAGTAGGCAGATGGCAGTAGGCGGGGAAAGTAAGCAGAAATTAGTTGAGCTGCAAGCTGCCAGCCTACGTTTGAAGTTTTAAGATAGGTGGCAGATAACCTCTAACCGTTCAGAAAGGACAACCGAGGAGAGTAAGTCTCAACAAAGACTAAGACTCTCCCTAGCTTCGCAGTCAAAATACGATTGATTGTCTTTTCTGTCTACGATTGATTGTCTTTTCTGTCTACGATTGATTGTCTCTAAGTGTCTCTGAGCATTGTCGGACTTTCCGAATTTACTAGAATCGTTGTATACATTAGCATACATAAGAGAGGTTATTATTTCTCTTTGAGCTCAGGTTTAACGACTTGATTCTCCGTTTGGTTTTCTGCTGGTTTGCTCTTGGTCTGGTCTTGTTTCTGTTCCGATTTAATCTCGGATTTATCTTCGGGTTTAATCTCGGATTTAATCTCGTTACCATCTCGATCGAATTGCCGTTTACCCGTATAGGTTCCTTGGATCTCTAACTTTAATTCCCGGATTCCATGATCATTAACGAAAAATGGGATGATTGCCACATATTCACCGCGCCGATGGCATTCCACTTTGATCTTAAATGTAACTTTGCTTTTAGGTGGGATCGAAACTCGACCCTCTTGCTCTGAATGATAGCAACAGTTTCCGGCTCACGATGGTGCTGCATTTATGATCTCCCAAGTCTTATCAGATCTGTTTTCAACCTCAAACGGAACATGCAGAATTCGTTGACTTGAAATGCCTAAATCTTTTTTCGGTTCTAAAACATACAGAGCAACTTCATCAGCTGATTCTTCTTTTGAATCTTGATTATCTAGATAAAAGGAAGCAGCTAACGCTATCACTCCAAATATTCCAGAACAGAATGCTAAAAAACCTTTCCAGGACATGTTGATTCCCCCTTTCAAAAATATTGAATATTTTTACCATAGCAAACATACAAAGTCAGTACAAGCCAATTTTCGCAAAAAATCTTGAAAAATAACCGATTCAATTAAGAGGGCGATACTGTTTCGCCCCTTCCTCGACAAACAATTACGGAAGCGATACAACTTCTCCCCCCGCTCGGCTAGCAAGAGCGGGCATGAGATTGTTAATCGCATAGGTCAGGTAATGAACCGAACCATCTGCAAATAAAAAGTTTGCACCATTTGGATGCGGGGACCAATAGTGAAAGACTCCACAGGGATCTTGAAAGTTACTCGGAGAAAACGGATAGGCACCCAGAGGACATTGGCGAGCAAAGGATAAAACAGGTGGCATATTTTGTTCACGAACCCCTAAAATATGATCCCCCGTGCCCGTTAAGCCAATTCCAAAGGAAAAATACCAATGACCATAATAGAAATCGGGAGAAGGGGGTCTTTCCCCAATCAGTAGCGTATTAGAAGTACCATCGGTTATGGAAAGAATGGAGGTAAGAGAGTTATTGTACAATACCCCATCTTCGGTATGATAATTTTGACCAGAAACAGCAAGGTAACTTGTCATGGCCATCGGTATCTTCTCTCCGAATGCCATAAGAACATTTTGAGGTTGAAAGACACGCGGATCGGAAGGGCAGATATAATTAGGGATAACAACCGATAAAGCAATGTGAGGGGGATTATAAAACCATGGTGCCGGCTTTGCTGTTGCAAGCGATTGTTCATTGAGATCGTAAAGATTTTTTTGTTCGAGATAGGGTAAAACAAAATAGGTCCAACCGTAAGTATTACGAGAGTTAACATAGGGGAGCGCAATATGTCCTGAAGGAAACAGAGAGTGGCTATCGTGATAGTTGTGTAAAGCTAACCCGATCTGTTTGAGATTATTTTGGCATTTGCTTACTGCCGCAGCTTCTCTTACTTTCTGTACTGCGGGCAGAAGCATACCTACTAAAATAGCTATTATGGCGATTACCACCAGCAGCTCTACCAGGGTATATCCCCCTTGACGAGAATAATGTCGATCATGTTGTCGGTAATGATGACGATAAAGAAATTTACTCTCTCTTTTTTGGGAGAGATTACAAAAAGATGTCAGCATAAGATTCCTCGCGCATTTATTATTTAAGAATAAATTACTCCAAGAAGATGACAGGGCGAACGAATCTATAATCAAATCGAAGTATTTTTCTTTTTCCGATTGACAATCTTATTAGCGAGATAAAAGCAAAAAGAGAGAATCGCCAATCCTCCCGCAATGCGTAGTAGCCAGATATAGGGGGGTGTTGGTGGTTTGGGGAAGTTAGCTCCTATCGGTTCGGGCAAACCAAAATGCGACAATGTAAATTCCGATTCGGGGAGGGGTTTGTCTAATAGTTTCGTAGAAAAATTAAAATTCAGATCCATGATAACTTCTTCTTTTGTTTTAGGATCGTATATAACTACATGTT
>JAKBAI010000377.1 GCA_021809185.1 Planctomycetota bacterium | reverse complement strand
GCCATTTGGAATTGTCGAGTTTCAAAATAATTGCTATCTGCGAGAAACTTACCTATCGGGGGAGAAATGATTCAATAATAAGGATAGGTTAAAGTGTTTAATCTTGAAGAAATTTTGCGGAATTTTTGAACTATTAAATCGATAATTAGAAGCGAGGATAATTTTGCTAATCTAGGCGGAATGAGATATTTAAGCAATTTTCTCCTTTAATGCCTATAGCGAAATCCGAATGATTCATTGTTATCCTAAAATTGGGGGCTGGATCATTGTTGCACTGTTATGGACAGTGTTTCAGTCGGGTTGCGCTAATATTTCTCTTGCGAACCGCAAAATAATTGACGAAATGAATCTATCAAATCAGAACATATCCCCACAAAAAATAGTAGAGAATAAGATAACAAATTCTGGAGCAAAAGATACCATTGAAAGGGGAGATAATCCTGGCGGTATAATAGTTCGTGGCCAGATTCCACCAATTCCAATTTCGAACAAAGATTCGTTGGCATTAACTGCTCCTACGGCCTTAGCTTCGACAAATGATTCTACTTCCTCAATTCCGATTACCGATTTGTCCTTAACAGAATCCGCAGTAGATTCTTCTTCAAATAGCACTATACCAGCCCCTTTGCCGAAATTGGATAGTATACCACTTTCAGCATCTAAAACACAAAAATTGCCAACGCCTGTTGGAATGAAAAATCGATATTTGCAAGGATTTGAAACGAGTTCGTTTGTTGAGCCAAAATCATCGGCGGATGGGTTCGATCGTCAAGGCCAAACGTTTATTCAGCCCACCTCCCCATACGATGATAACCTCATTCAGCCAATAGGATTCCCCCCTCTTCATATGCAGGATCATTATCCTGGATCGAATGAACAACCGAATGTCAATAGACAGATCCTCGGACGACTTTTTCCGAATCTCTTCCAAGAGAGTAAGCTACCTAGGAATCCAGTTAATCCCAGTGAAGATAATAATGAAACAAATCCACTGATCCCCAATGGAAAGGAAAATCCGAAGAAAGAAGAGAAAAAAGAAGATAAACAAGACAAAGATAAAGAAGATAAACAAGACAAAGATAAAGAAGACAAAGACAAAAAGGATAAGGATAAAGAAGAGGATAAAGGACCAAAGTGGTTTAACATTCATGGTCAGGGAACGATAATCGATCAAGGGAATTGGGCGTTTCATTCTCCATATCAGGGACCGCTGAGTTTCCGTTCCGGGCAGTTTAATGCCACCTCGGAGACAGCAACTCTTTATGTAGATACTAAATTGTGGGAAGGGGCCGATTTTGTTTTTAACCCAGAGGTAGCGGGGGGTTATGGATTGTCGTTTACGAATGGGATTGCCGGATTTCCGAACGGGGAGATCACGCGCGTTGGGTTGCCGCAACCGACCCCGTACATCGCCCGCGCCCATTTGCGGCAAGTATTTGCTTTGGGGGACGAAACAGAAGATCTGGAAGATGGCCCGAATCAGCTCGCGGGGAAACGGGCCATCCGCCGATTTACGGTGAATTTAGGGAAAATGGCCTTTATAGATCAGTTTGATGATAATCGCTATAGCCACGATCCACGCACCGGATTTATGAACTGGGCGTTAATGTATAACGGTGCTTGGGACTATCCTGCCAATGTTCGTGGTTACACCTATGGCGGGTCGCTAGAATGGAACGAGAAGAATTTCGCATTGCGTTATGGTCTGTTTGGTGAACCATTGGTAGCCAATGGCGCCCCGATCGATCCGCATTTTCTCAAAGCTCAAGGGCAAGCTCTAGAATTGGAATTGCGTTACAATCTCTGGGGACGGCCCGGAAAAGTCCGTATGATGGGTTTTCTGAACCATGCGAATATGGGAAATTATGATCTTGCTTTGAGGGAACAGCCGGTGGATCCAAATATTATTGCTACTCGAAGTTACCGATTTAAATATGGTTATGCGATGAATACCGAACAGGAGATTTTTGATGATCTCGGTATCTTTACCCGATTGGGTTGGAATGATGGTCACACCGAAAGCTGGGCGTTTACCGAAATTGATCGCACGGCAGCAATAGGAATGGTTTTGCGTGGCGATCGTTGGCGAAGACCGATGGACAACTTTGGTCTAGCTTTTCTGGTCAATGGTTTATCGAGAGCACATCGCGAATATCTCGGAGCAGGGGGGTTAGGCTTTATCATTGGGGATGGTCGCATAAATTACGCACCAGAAACGATTGTCGAAACCTATTATTCCTGGCAACCGAAAAAGGGGATTATTATTTCTTTGGATTTTCAAGGAGTTAGCAACCCTGCTTATAATCGAGATCGCGGCCCCGTTGCGATAATGGGAGTTCGAACCCATTTTGAATATTAACTATTATTAATAAGCAAATTATCTGGCGACGCCGATTTTCATTCAGTTGTATGGATGAAAATCTTGAAAAATGGCGTTTGAATTACTCGTTTTGTTAGAACAGAGGGATATGTTAAATCTTTGGCTAAAAGTTAGGGACAGGCAAGAATGCCTGTCCCACTAGAGCTAGCAAAAATTAGCGATGATTCGATGGATGTTCGTCCCATTCAGTTCAAAGCGAACGTATTCCATTGATTATCGGATTGTTTCTTCGCCCACGAACTTTGCCCAGCACGAGTGCTTTTAGCTTTAGGAATTGGCCAAGGCGACCATGCTGATCGCACGATGTTGACCTAACCCAAGATGATGGTTTGCCGTTTTAGGAATGGCTCAAGCCAACGAGCTGTTCCCAGGAAGAAGCATCGATCACTTTGCAAAGGATGTCATCCAACGTATCAAAATCGTTGATTTGATTGAGGTGATCGACAATCTGATTACTCGGTTCGCCAAGAGTCTTTCTTCCCATCGTCAAGATATTCTCCCGACTTCGCGCTACCCTTTTTGCCAGCACATTGTCCTTGGCTTTAAGAGCATCTTGATTGGCTTTAAGAACATCGTCCTTGGCTTTAAGAGCATCGTCTTTGGCTTTAAGAACATCGTCTTTGGCTTTAAGATCCTCTTCTTTGGCTTTGATTTCTTTTTCGTATCTTTTAATAATCTTTTGAGTATCTTCTTCGGTCCACATGGAAAGGATTTCCTGAACAATACTTGTATCCATTGATTGCATTTGATCTTTAACTCCTTCAAATATTTTTCTGGTGTTTTCTTTCTCACATCGTAAGTTCATTAAGACAATACTAGTTTCAAATAATTCTTTTCTTTCGCTCTTAGAGGGAATTTTTGCTGAGACTAATTTTATGATTCTAAGCAATACGC
>JAKBAI010000376.1 GCA_021809185.1 Planctomycetota bacterium | reverse complement strand
TCCGATCTTTTACAAAAATCAAGATGCTCTTTAAAATTATCGTGACAAATAATCCTGAAAATTTAACTCGTGCAAAATAACTGTAATAAAAGTTTGAGAAACAACTATAGTTTCAAACTTTTCTATGTTTCAGACTTTTCTATGGTTCTTGCAAGAGCTTTTCGTGAACAATTTGTGAAATACTGAAGAGGGTAACCTGGACTGTATGAAAAAATCAAAACGTACTTTATACAAAAATAAATTTATTCAAATCACACTTATATTTTTTCATGATATTTTTAAACGATCCATTTCAAATGTATTTTGAAATGACCGCAAAACAACTAATAAAATAATGTCTTTCCCTCTCAAAAAAATTCACAAAAATGCTCAGAACGAATATTGTTAAGTTATCATTAAACAGATTCGTTCTTATAAAACCTCAGAACTTAAGAACTCATTTCAAGATCAATCATTCACTCTATTTTGTTGAGATAAGGGTTTTTGAATTAAAATTTTATCAACTATTTATGTGATCAATTTCAATAAATTGAAAAATTTCATATCAAAATTTCTTATCAACACGAATGAATCAATTTTGAATTTGTAATTTACATCTCAATTTGAATAGAATACACGCTTTTCTAATCAAATTTATGTTTATCCGTAAACAATCAAAAACATCAGAGATTCAATCACCAGTTCAAAATAGAATCAAATTTGAAAGAAGTAAACTCCTTTCAAAAAAGACTGATAATTTATCAAGATAATTACTTATTATATTATATATATATTTTGATACAGGAAAATGAAGGACGATCCACAATCTGGAAATTATTTGAAAAAAATTGAATATGATGCGAATTTTTAATCTTATACGTGATATTTTTAAGCAAAATATGGAACTTTTCAATATCGAACTTCGATTTCCATATCTATTTCAATTATTTCGGGTTCCCTTATTCAGAGGGTGCACGGTCAGTTTGATTGTCTTTTTTGGAATCGGGTGCTCTGAAGAGACGAATTATGTAGATAAAGTACCAGAAAAACCATTTGCGGGAAAAGATCTCAAAATCGCTATATCCGGAAAAATTAAACCCGACCTACTAAAAGATTTTTTACCTATCTGGACAACTAAAAGTGGCGCTAATCTAATTCTTTTGGACTTCGGAGAGAAAGAACGAGCTGATCTTTTAATATTTCAACCTGAGGAACTATCCAGCTTGGTCTATGAAAATTGGTTGGAACCTCTCCCCAACAAATTGATCTCCTTAACGAACGAATATCAATATTCTGATATTCCGACAACGATTGGCGATCGTTTAGGTCACTGGGATACCTCTAAGTATGCGGTTCCAATTCTTGGACCAGGTAAGATATTGATTTATCGGCCCGATCTGGATTTGGAGTATAAAGGTGTAAATAAAGATCGAAAATATACCCTACAAACTTGGGAAGATTTCATTCAATTCGCTGAATATTTTCACGAAAAAACTCAAAAGCCGACATTACCTGCCCTATTATCGAAATCTGTTAAAAATACTGCTGGCAATACGGGAGAATCAAATGATTCTCTGAATATGGAACTGATTCATCTATTTGATCAGATAGCGCTATGCTATGACCAACAAGCCTTGCAATTGAGCAATTTAGATCGAAAAGGCTTAACCCCAGCTCAAAAAGAAAGGTTTTTTTCATTTCATTTTCAACTCAGTACAGGAGAACCAAGGATAACCAATCCCTCTTTCGAATATGCCTTGATGTTGCTTCAACGCATGCAAAAATGCCGCTCTCAGGATTCGACGAAGTCCGCCGTAGATTCATTTCTCCAGGGGGAAACGATTTGGTTTTTAGCGGATTTAGATGATTTATATAAACTGAGTCAGCAGAAGGGGACTCCAAAAATTCCTTGGGAAATTGGACCCATTCCTGGTAGCCGATTTACTTTTGAACCAGCCGTTCAATCGAGTAAACTTCCTTTTCAAATGGTCAAACTTCCAGAGGGAGTCATCAATCGAATCCCTTATATTGGTTGGGGGGGGTGGTTTGCTGGTTTCAATCGGAAATCACAAGCAATTCCAGAAGCGATCGATTTTATCAATACTTTTGCCAATCCCCAATCATTTAGTCTAGAGTGGATCCGAGCAGGAAAATGGGGCGCAGGCCCGTTCAGAAATTCGCATTTTGATAGCAGAAATCGTAATAATTGGTATGGTTATAATTTGACCCCCAGTGATACCGATCGGCTTGTTGATATTTTACGAGACAATCTCGGTTTCAAAACTATAAATTATGGTATGCCGCTTCGAATCCCCGATCGAATGACCTATCTGAAGCCACTCGACCAGGAACTAAAGAAAGTTTTACTCTTGGGAGTTGATCGGAAAAATGCCCTTAAAACCGTAGCCGAAATTTGGAAAAAAACGCCACTTTCTTCTGCGATTTATCGTCTAGGGATGGGAATTTAGGGGGAATTTCTTGATCCGAAGTGGTTTTTGTCCAAAATCATCTCGAGGTGAGCGGTTCCCTGATTGATCAGTAAAAACCTCGATTTCAAATGAACGACAATGAGTTTAAAGGCTACATTTTCAGCTTTTTTACTCGGAATCTTCGATCACAAATCGAATTTGTCCCTATGGAAATTGTTTCTTGCAAACGTTAACGAATCAGAATCGAACAATCATCTATCGAAGAATTAGATCGAGAATGATAGTTTGGCGAATCGTTTAGGGATGAACTGTTGCATGCAAGGAATCAATTCAATGGGATAATCATTCGTAACCGGACCGCGAGCGGAGTAAATTCTTGGTTTAGAATTTTAATTCTATTGGCCAGAGTGCCCAAAATTATGTAGGTTAGAGGAAAGGGAAAAAATCTTAAAGGATAAAGAAACTCTAATAAAAAAAGGCAAGAATTCGATAAGGTTAGCAGTGAACCAAAAAATTTAGAGAGTTTTTAAGAAATCCTATTGAACGAGGTTCGCAATAAGAATTTAGAAAGAAACAAAAAATGACGGCACCTACTTATGAAAAGTTATCTCCTCCCAAAACAGGAACCCGATCTACAGTCGATAGTCAGGGCAAATGGAAATTTCCAGATGATCCCATTATCTGTTTGCTACGTGGCGATGGTATAGGTCGAGATGTCGGTTCCGTTCCAGGGATTACTACCTGTTCGATCCAGGTTATCGATGCTGCGGTGCAAAAATCGTATGGTGGGAAACGAAAAATCCATTGGTTTGACATCCATGCAGGAGATGTTGCCAGAGAGATGTATTTTCCTCAGGTGAAAGATGAAGAGATAAATCAT
>JAKBAI010000117.1 GCA_021809185.1 Planctomycetota bacterium | reverse complement strand
CAGAGAATCGTAGGTATAAGTCGTAACACCGCCCAGTTCATTGGTCATGCTGATGAGGGCATGGTAAGCGGTTTGATAGGTGAATTGAACGGTGCTCCCATCTGGATTAGTGATGAGAGTGACATAGCCGGCACTATCATATTGATAGGTGGTAGTGCGGCCCATAGCATCGGTATAACTGGTAACCAGTCCATTACTATTGCGTATATACGTTTGGCTAGCTCCGAGCGGGTCGATCGTTTGCAAAATCTGACCCTGACCGTTGAAACTTAACTGAGTTTTATTGCCTAAAGGATCGGTAACAATTTCGTTGATCGATCCAGATACAGGAGCACCGAGACCATAGGTACTGGAAAGTTGATAGGTTGTCGTTGCCGCATCTTGACCAATCCCCAGGGTGGAGCTGGCCATGGTGCCATTGCTAGCATAGGTCCACGATTGGTCGATACCACCAAGACTACTACTAATCAATTGATCATTGCTTGCATATTGCAGAGTACGCACACCACCATCGGCATTGGTGATGCTGGTCAAATCGAGACCGCTATAACTCAGAGAGACATTGCGGGTGGTGCCATTTGTGGTGTTCGTTTGGATACTGGTGATCTGATTGCCTGTATAGATAAAGTTGGTAATCGTGCCATCGATTGCGGTATAAGAACTCAATTGATTTTGGGCATTGTAGGTGGCCTGGATAGTAGAAAGACCATCGGCACTGACCCAAGAGGTTTCCAGACCTGCTGTATTGAAATTCCAGGTTTGGCCGGAGGGATCGGTGTAGGTCCAACCACCACCAGATAGGGCGGTTAGAGTGCCGAAATCTCCTGTCGGACTGGTATAGGTGCCGTTAGCGTTTTGGGCATAAAAGTCATAGATGTGGGTAGAGCTGGAATTGCCATAGATCCGCAATATACCTGCGGGATAGCCGTTACCTGCGGGAATCTGCACGAGTTGATCGAGACCAGAGAACGACCAACCCGCACCAAAACTACTATTGGTTTGATTGACGACATAATACGCACCGGAGATCGATAGGGCAGAGAGTGAACTGCCGGGGAACGTGACATTCAGCGTGTAGGTATGGCGACCAGTGGTTTGTGCAGAATTGACCTGAGCAGCAAGAGTGAGAAGCGATCCTGGGCTGAAGGAACTGGTTGAATAATCGGTAACCCCCTGCGAAACACCATCCCAAACGAGTTCGACACCGATGGTTGATGGCATCGATTGCGTGGTACTGGTTTGAAGCTGAGCTTGGATAATCGGTTGAGAATTGACGGTTGCGGAATTATAGATGAGCGAGACATTGCCGCTACTGGAAGTTCCCGGAGAGCTATCCAAATCAAGGGGTTGCGACAGCGTAACCGCGTTATTAGGATCATACTGCTGATAACCCAGATAAGAGGGGGCGACCGCGGAAAGGGTCATGGTATTTTGAGACGCGATAGTGAGAGTAGTAGTTGCCGATCCCTGATTGCCAGCGGTATCGCTCAATCGAACGCGAATGAGATAGGCTCCCGCGGCCATGAAAGCAGGGAGAGTGATGGTTGCTACTCCGTTGTTCATAACACCGTTTGCGTAATTCAGATCACTGCCAGTGAACTGACCATCGCCATCGAGATCGACATCAACGGCAACCTTGGTGCCGTTGGCAATACCGATATTATCGGTTGCGGTTACTTGAATAGTGGGGGAGAGTGAGTTCGTTGTTGGGGCATTGATGGTGATGCTGGGTGGAGTGAGATCGATCGTCGCATAATAGACATTGGAAACGGTGCTGATCGGCCCCGACCCGGATTGATCGACCGCGGTAAAAGCATAGGTTCCCTGGGCAAGAGGAGCTGAAACGGTGTAGGACCACGCTCCTGTAAAAATATCTGCGGTGGTGGTACCTAAGACTCCCGCGGCATCGGAGATGGTAACCGTAGCCCCATCGTAAGCTGTGCCGTTAATAGTAATAGTACCCGTATCGGTAATACCATCGGTGCTGCTGGTGCCGGTATCAGGACTGATCCCGGTAATCACGGGAGGGGTAATCGAATTACCAGGATTATCGAGCACCGTTAAAAACGCATCCATACCACCATGATACGATGCGGACCAAAAAGGTGAATCGGTTGAGCCTACGACATCGATATTGTGGAACGCATCCATCCCCAAGCCATTGCCGTAATCATCGCCGTTACTCCCCAAATAGGTTGAAAAAATCAACGAGGTGCCCGCATATCCAGCGACAAAGGCATCCATACCACCACCGTAGCCTTGCAACGATTTTACTTGTGGGAAGTTGGAATCGTTGGTTGAGCCGACGATCCAGACATTGCCATAAGGATCGACCAGAATACCGTTTGCTTGACTGTTTGAAAAAGAACTGCCGAGAGTCATCTGTTCAACTAAGCTAGTTCCATACTGATTTAATTCGGCAACATAGGCTTGGCTATCCCCAGAAGAGGTGAGCTGATACCCACTGACATAGATATTTCCTGCGTTATCTAGAGCAACGCCGGTTAGACCATTGCCGCTGGTCGAGCCGACAAAGGTGCTATCGGTCATTCCTCCCGTGGTATTCAGTGTGAACACAAGACCACTCGTTGATGCTAGCGGAGTTGTCTCATAAGCATTGCTATTGGTAGGATAAGGGCCGTTGTTGGGGCCAGGGGTACCTGTCCAAGTTCCAGCAATCACCGCATTACCGTTATTATCGATCGTTACGGCGCTGGGGGTATACGTATTGGAAGAAGCCCCCGTTCCAGAGATACCGAGATAGGTTTCGTAATTCGCTTGGGAACCATCGGCAGATAACGAAACGGCAAACCCGACATAACCGTTTGGTCCAGGGCTATAAGTGCTCTCCGCAGCATTAGCGGTTGTTGGCAATCCTGGATCCATAGTGGTTCCGACGACGACCACTTGCCCCTGCGGAGTCACCGAAATCCCAGTCCCTTGAGCGCCGAGCGTTTGCGTATTATTGAGCACTAGAGAGTAATCGATTTGACCGGTGGCGTTGAGTTTGGTTACGAAAGCGGTTCCAGTTCCCGCAGTACCACCATTGTAGGTACCCGATGTAGTGACATAGCCCGAATCGCTAGCTCCTGCAATATAGACATTGCCAGCAGGATCGACAGCAATGCTGTTACCACTAGTGATGGTCTGTGTATTCGTGCTAGCTAAGAAAGTGGTATAGATGACCTGCCCTTGGGCATTCACTTTAATGACAAAAGCCTCGGTTTGCCCTGAAGAGAGACCTGTTGTTGTGCCATCAAAAGAGAGGGAATTGGTTGAACCTGTAATATAGGCATTGCCTTCGGCATCTACGGCAATCGCATTGCCATAATCGTTACCACTGCCACCAAAATCGGTTGCGGTGGTCCCATCCGACAAACTGGGATCGATATACAGAGTTTTTGTGCTATCATACTTCCCATCGATAGAAATGCCGATCGAACCATCGGCATTCTGGACATAATGTGCTTTGATTATATCTTCGGTGCCATTGGCACTAAGCTGATAGACCTTAGCGGCCTGTTGCGTGACATTGCGTATACCGGTTTTTAGAGTGATACTCCCATCTTTATTGAGAGTGATCGATTCTGCCCCCTGAAAGCCCAAGCGAATAAGCGAACTATTGGCACCGGGCTGGACCTGAAAGGTATACTCGAGCTGTCCACTACTATTGCCGAAATAGACTAAATTGATGCCCTGATAGACCTGATTATAAGTAACTTGACCGTATTGAGCAACACCTGTTTGCCATTGGCTTTGATTACTCCCCGATGCATAATTCGTTCGACTGGTGAGGATATTTTGCGCTTGAGCAGAAGCAGCGGTATTAGCACCTATGAGATTCATCATAATGGTCCACTGCTGACCATTGGCATTGGTAGGAGTTTGACCAGTAGTCGATGGAGGTGTAGGTTGATTGAGCACCATACCAAGATTGCCATTACTCAGAAAAGCATTATAGCCATCGCCTCGAGTCAAATACTGAACAGAACTAATCGTTTGCCCCACATTCTGTTCAAAGTAGAGGTCTCCTTGGGCTAAAGCTTTTTTCTGCTTTGGCGTTAAACTCGATACGGAACCGGTAGGATTGAATCCGGGCTGAGCAGCATGCCCAGGAGCACCAGGCCCATTTAAACTAGCCCCATAGAGATTGCCTGGGGTCGTCGCTGAGGAGAGCGAGTTACTGTTTGAAATGGTGCTCGTCGGAGAAATAATCGTGTTATGACTCTGATTTTGAGTGAAATTCCCGATTAGAGAAGAGCCAATCCTTCCAGCACTGGTGCCATAAGGCAACATCGGATTGGGGGTTCCTGCCGCAGAGAAAAAGCTACTAGCGATATACCCACCGCTATTGGGAACGGTGGGGACAAACCCGACACCGCTATTGCCTCCACCGCCATTGTTATTCGAATTGATGCTAGTATTTAGACTACTGTTTTTATTCTGTCCACCATTCAAGAACGGTGAGCTGTTACTCCCCGAATTATTACTCGTTCCACTGAACAAACCGCTCGCGTTCAAAGGATCGATCAGCGGATTGTTGATCCCAGTTGCCAGTGGATTCGCTGCACTAGAATTGGATGGACTGTTATTTGGATTAATAGTATTATTGAGTATGCTATTTGAATTCAATCCGGATAGTTTTGCTTGGAATACACCAGAAGCGAATTGACTAGCGGGATTGCCACTTTGATAGAGATTGGGATAGAGGGTAGCTTTCCCTGTGCGCAAGCCGAGGGCATTGTCGATTCCGCTATCATTCGTAGAGAGATTAATAGTGCTTTGATTGCTAAAAGTATAATTATCTGCATTATTAGATAACGGATCGGTTTTCTGAGAAGGGAGCAAGGCATTTTCGCCAACCAGACCGGCCATGCGTTGAATCGGTTCCTGGGGCAAACCGGTACCCAGCATCATCAGTGGTAGACCATCGATCATATTCCCCGGAGCATTACGATCTTCCAGAGGAAAGAGGTGCAGATTTTTCTTCTTTTCAATCGGTTGCAAATGAGAAGTACGCGGTTGTTGAAAAGGATTATCCGATTTTGCAATGGATCGTGACGAATAGATTCGTCGAGGATGGAGAAAACACCATTGGCCGATTTTATTGAGTAACGGATTAATAAAGCGATCAATCATTCGATTCAGAGAAGATTTCGAGAGTCGATGCGTATTTGAGTTATTGGCATCAGTACGATTGAACTGGTTATTATTGAACTGGTTATGATTTTTTGTTGCTATCCAATTTTCAGAAACAAGAGATTCGGAAACAGAAGATTCAGATGATTCTTCTGCTGAAACGAGATTCAAAGATTTGAGGTCTATGCAATTCATATCAGAATCATGGGGGGGGGGTAATTCTTTTATGGAATAGTGTGGGTTATGGATTGCGGGGGTCAGATTTATTTGGACTCGATGCGAATTTAGTAAACGATTTTTATCTGAACTCATTGAAATAGGGCTGGAATCGATAGGGCTGGAATCGATAGGGATGGAATCGATAGGGATGGAATGGATAGTACACGCAGGGGTGATGGTGGTGATTTGCTCATTTGGCAATTGAGCAATGTGTGAAGGAAGTGCCAAAAGCTTACTTGTCGCATTATTTGATGAGTTGTTTGATGGATTGTTTGGCACTTTAGGCTGATTCGGAGATTTTGCGGGTCGCATGCTGATTAATCCTCAACTTGGAAGTAATTCACTGATGACAATTTTGATCCGTTTAATGTTTAATTACAATTCTTATTTTTATATTTTGCCATTATCTAAAAAGATATTCGTATTTGTAAAATCTCATTTTTAGATAATTCTGAACAGTTGAAACTAAAGCAAGTAATTCAATTATTATTTGCTTTATTGATATTATTGAATCATCTAATTCGTTTAGTTTGAATTTCACAACTTAAACCAATGGTTACAAGCTGAGAAATCAATTAAGGTTGATCTGGAATCTTATGGAGTGTGATTCGTGATTGGCGATCGAGTCTAAACCTTATTTAGAATCTGTTTATAATCTGCCGCAAAAATCATATCCATCGATTGGTAATGTTCTCCAAAATATCCTCAAATTCGTATTGGTTTGTTAACGAATTTGTATTGGTTTTGTAATGAATAATGTCTTCAAAATCGAATTTTATTCGTTATGCTATTCCTATTTTATCACTCCCAACTTCATTTTATCTGTAATCTATCTATTTACCGAGATAAAATAATCATTTTTTTGATAATAACCAGTTTGGATAGACTCGTCAACAAAAAAATCTACTTTTTTTCTATTTTTTTCAAAATAATTGATACAATAGGCATAATAGTAACCATAAAAATCGATCTTCGTGATCATATTTCAAACTTCATGAAGATTTTTTGTTCATATTTAGTCATAATGAGTAGAAATTGATCGATTTTTATTCATGCTAAATTCAATCTGGTGGCCATTCTTTGAGAATAATTTTACATTTTGAATGAAAATTTCAGATTAATGGGTAGTAGGTGAGAGATCAGTGAGAGATGGGCAGTAGGTGAGCGATCAGTTGGCGAGGGGTAGTAGTGAGTGATCAGTAGAAGAAAAGGAACTTGCAGCTAAGCAGATCAAAGTAGATCAAAGCAAATCGAGAATCAGATCTATTGTATTTATGATCACTTATGGTTAGCATTGTCTCTTGGGGTAGTGTTTGTTTTGAACCTAGTCACAGCTGAGCGATCTTCAGTTTCGTGGCGAAGCAGCTTTTTTACTGGATTCTTAACATGTTAAAATTTTGACAGTTGACGGATGATTCCCAGTCGCTGTTAAGCGATATTCAATTCAAGATAAGAATGAGCAAAATTTGGGGATGAACATCTCTTAACACTTTGTCGATTTTTTAAAATACTTTGGCATAACTTTCAGGTTTTTGAGCGGTACTTTGTCAATTTTTGGCGAGTTTTATGATCTGATAGTTGATTGATCATTATTGAATTGATGGTTGATTATCATTTTTTGTCGATTATATGTCGTTAATTGATAAAATTACAGTTTAATTTTGTACAAATTATCTTGACTGAACGCTTATTCATGTTAAAGATAAAAGTATATGAATCGAGAATGTGCGATTGGTCATTTAGATGCTGATTCATTTTATGTTTCAGCGGAACGGGTACGAGATCCTTATTTAAGAGGGAAACCGGTGGGGGTGCTGGGGAATAACGGTGCCTGTGTGATTGCACGTAGTTATGAAATGAAAAAATATGGAGTTCGGGTAGGAGAACCGATTTGGGAAGCGGTAAAACGTTGTCCACAAGGGATATATATCAAAAGAGATTTTCATTGGTATGAAGTTTTGAGCCGAAAGATGCTTGAAATCATACGGAGTAAATCGTCCCAAGTAGAATACTATGCAATTGATGAATTTTTTTTTATTGTTAGACCATCAACGGGTCAAACGATGGAAGAATTTTGTAAAGAAGTCCGCGATGATATTTTGTTGGAAACCGGATTACCTGTAACTGCGGCGATTGCACGATCACGAACCTTGGCAAAGTTGATGACCGATACTTTCAAACCGTTTGGAACGAGCGTGATGTTAACACGAGCAGAAGAGGAAGAGTTTCTAGGTCGATTACCAATCGATGCGGTTAGTGGTATTGCGAGAAGACGAGCAGCTCGTCTAGCTCCTTATCAGGTACATACCTGTCTCGATTTTTGCCGTCTCAGAAGGACCGTTGTTAAACAATTATTAACGGTAGTTGGAGAAACCTTATGGCGTGAATTGCATGGCGAAGCGGTAATCCCAATTCAGATGATACGTCCTGCTCATAAAATGCTATCTCGAGGCGGTAGTGTAGGTTGGGCTACGAGCGATGAAATGGTAATTTGTGCTTGGCTAGTTCGACATCTAGAACGTTTAATTGAAGAATTGCATTATCATGAAGTTCATACTCAACGAATTACCGTTTGGTTTGGTCATCAAGAGGGGCCAGATGGGGTAGGGGAGTATCAGCTCGACAGTCCTTCAAATTTATTTGATCATTTGTTGGTTGCAGTGCAACAAGCAGCTAAAGTTGCTTGGACGGGAGCAGCAGTATCACGAATGTCGATTATTGCGTCTCAGTTAACATCATCAAATTATGTTCAGCAAAGTTTATTTGATCAACCCAGTGAAAGGCAAGAGTCGCTTGCTTATCTTAAAAAGAATATCAATCAACACTTAGGTCGATTTACTGTCCGTAGTGGTGCAACTCTTCCTCTATATGAAATATATCATGATCGTGCTTCCAATTACGAAATTTGTGATATTCATGACAAATTTTGTTTTTAGATTATCAGAGAACACAGAGTGGAAGTTTGTGCCAGGTGCCAAAGCATAGAAAAACTTACCGTTTGAAGTTACTCGTGATTGATCCTAGCCGTGATTATTAATAATCATGCTTTAATAATCATGCTTTATTAATGAAATGTAGAAAATTAAAAATTAGATAAAGGAAAAAAGGAACTGAAATTGATCAGTCCCTTTTTTGCGAAGTTGATAGATAGCGATGAATTAGTCAAAATGATTGCTGAAAAAAAGCAAGAAAAGCAAAAGCCTGGGAGACTATTTTTTTTCCGCAAAGGCATAAAGATTTTTTTCACCGCGGATAAAGATGGTGTTGTCGGCGATGGCTGGGGTTGCGGCAACACGTTCTCCCAATTTTGGATTTTTTGCTATAACTTCCGGCATTTCGGCACCAGCTTTTAACACGGTAACTTCTCCTTGATCAAGAGAGGTAAAGTAGATATGGCCATTAGCGGCAACGGGGGAAGCATAATAACGACCAGCGGCGACCGCTCGTTCTAAAACATAGATTTCCTTACCTGATTTTGGATCGTAAGCGGTAACTAAGCCCCCATCTTTAACGATAACAAATTGTCCACCATAGATAAGAGAAGAAGGGACATAAGGCATTCCTTTGGTTTTGCGCCAGAGGACATGGGTTTTGGAAATATCGCCTTTACCACCTGGTTTGACAGCGAAAGTACTGTTCACCGATGCCGACATGAATTTAATGGGATCTTCCCATTCATTACGAGAAATTTTGCCATCTTTATTGGAATCGAAACTATCAAAAAAGTTCTTCATTTGAGTATTCTCAAGACTTGCTCTGCTTAATACCCCTTCTTTTTCTTGTCCGGTCGATTTTAGCATAGCATCAAAAGAGGGCATCTGAGTATCTTTGTCTTCAGCAGCTCCAGGAGACCAACCGGAAAAAAAGAGATTACCATTGCTAACAACCGCAGTGGGGCATACCGCAGAAGGCATTCCAGCAATATGCCATAATTCGTTACCGGTTTTGAGATCGTACCCGATCATAAGTTTATAACCTGTTGTTACAATCTGTTTCCCCTCAGGGGTATTCCAGATAGTTGGGGTGCTCCACGAGCAAGGAGATTGTCTAGATTTTTCCCAGATGAGTCGACCATCTTTAAGATCAACAGCCAAGATTTTGGATTGTTTTGTTTCATCGCGTTGCAAGATGACAATACCATCAGCAAGGATGGGAGAAACACCGGTTCCGAAAGAATTTTTAGTTTCCACGGTGGGTAATTCCATTTTCCAAAGTTCCTTACCAGAGAGGTCATAACAAAAAAGTCCACAAGATCCGAAGTAAGAAACAATTCGTTCCCCATCGGTTACAGGGGTTGATGCAGCAGGGCTTCCTTCTCCTTTAAGAAATGGTTCGATCTTTTTAGTGGGTGCCTGAACTTTCCACAATTCTTTGCCATCTTTACTATTGTAAGCAATCGTATAGAGTTTATCTTGATCATAGCCGGTTAAAATGAGAAGATTACCCGTGATAATGGGGGAAGAGAAGCCACTAGGAACAGGGATTTTCCAAAGTAAATTTTTCTTAGGTCCGAATTCCACGGGAGGTTTTTGATTTTCGGCGATGCCGTTTCCTCCTGGTCCTCGGAATTGAGGCCATGAAAGTTTTTGATCGACACTTTCTTTACGATCACTTGCTTTATCATCACGATTATTCTTGGAATTAGTAGTTTCAATTCCCCAGATGGGGGTGTTTAAGATAGCGTTGTTTAACGCAGCAATCAAGAATAAAGTATACATCCATCTCATCATTGATCCCCTAAAGTTTACAAAAAAAGATTTGTTTTTTCAAAGATCATCCCAAATCTCAGAAAACTAAATCAATTATATTGGAGTCGTCCATAAATAAATAGATTCAAAAAATTATTTAAAGTTGTTTTTACAGCAAAAATATAAATCAGAATGGAGTTTTTTGAAGTTTCTATATATTTTTGAAAAATCTTTCCAAAATGAGAAATGGCATAAACTGAAAAATAGATACTTTTGTATAAAAATTAAGAAATGGGCTATAAAAGTTCAAAATTAAAAGTGAATAAAAAGATCTTGATTATTCGATATAAAGATGTCAATTTGTAAAAATAATCACTAACCGAGATAGACAGTTTTTGAAAATATGTTGAACTAAATAAAGTGTTGAAATGATTTTAATAATTTTAGGGAACGAAGAAACCAAAAGAAATAACCGAAAGGAATAATCAATGCAAAAAATAACTCCCTTTTTATGGTACAATACGCAAGCAGAGGAAGCTGCTCATTTCTATGTTTCTATTTTTCCAAATTCAAAAATAAATAATATAACTCGTTTTGGCTCTTCAGGACCAAGGCCAGAAGGATCCGTGATGACGATCGGGTTTGAATTGAATGGTCTTAAATTTATCGCTCTTAATGGTGGGCCTCATTATCAGTTCAACAACGCAATTTCATTTATGGTTGATTGTGACTCTCAGGAAGAGATCGATCATTATTGGAGTAAGTTGACAGAAGGGGGCCAAGAAATTCAATGCGGATGGTTGAATGATCGCTTTGGGGTTGCCTGGCAAATCGTGCCAAAAGTGTTTTTTGAATTGATAAAAGATGAAGAAAAGTCACAAAGGGTGATGCAAGCTTTGTACGCGATGAAAAAAATAGATATACAAAAACTCCGCGATGCGGCAAACAATCTCTCGTAAATTCTAGGTAGAGATTAGGAAAAAGTCTATTGATCAGCTCCATTTATCGATTTTGGAGTAAATTCATTGTAAGTGATCAAGTCTTAGTTGGGCTAAAAACGGATAAAATTCATAGGAAATCGTTCTTCTCAAACAATGTTCCTAGGCAAAGTTCTAAAGTAAAGTTCTAAACTAAAATTCACAGGCACTTTGTTTGGAATTAAGTGATAGACCAAACTACTTAAACAAGTAGAAAAAAGGCTTTGTCCAATTTTTGATCGTGCAGAAAACGGTATTTTTACATTTTTGCACGATTTTCAGGTTTATTTTTTCATCTTAACTAATATTAAATTTCCAAATGAATCAAGAAAAGATTGACAAATCGTCCATAAGTTAAGCTTTTTAAGAAATTAGATTTAGAAGTCCATTGAATCAGCTTGGGATCAGGTTTTTTCGGTTTTTCCTGACGATTGACTACTTGATTATGTTGGATCCTCTTTGCTATCTTAAAGATATACAAAATAAAGATGAAAAGGAATCAAAAAAGATAATGGCCAAGAGTAAAGAATTTTCAATCCAAAAAATTCGAAATATTGGGATAATTGCCCATATCGATGCTGGTAAAACGACGACAAGTGAGCACCTCATTTATTATTCGGGAGCCAAACATCGATTGGGTGGGGTCGATCAAGGAACGACCGATACCGATTACGATCCCGAAGAGCAACAACGTGGAATTACGATCTATAGTGCGTGTATTCCGTTTCAGTGGAATGAACACACCATTAATTTGATAGATACTCCCGGGCATGTCGATTTTACTGCCGAGGTCGAGAGGAGTTTACGAGTGCTGGATGGGGCGGTATGTGTGTTTGATGCACAGAAGGGGGTAGAAGCGCAATCGGAGACCGTCTGGCGACAAGCGAATAAATACCAGGTTCCCCGGTTAGCGTTCATAAATAAAATGGATGTAGTAGGGGCCAATTTCGCTAATGTACTTGCTCAGATTCGAGAGCGATTAAATGGTCATCCACTGCCCTTGACCATACCCATTGGGAGTGGGAGTATCAAAGAAAGCCATTTCCCATTTGAAGGGATTATTGACCTTCTCGACATGAAGGCGATCTATTTTGTGGGGGATCAGACCGGCAAAGAGGTAGAAAAACGAGAGATACCCGCAAGTTGTTTGGAAGAAGCGAAAAAATATCGAGAGGAGATATTCGATGTTTTGAGTAAAAATGATGATAAAGATGAAATAACGAGCCTGTTTTTGGAAGGGGGAGAGATACCAATTGCCACGATAAAAAAAGTGGTAAGAGAGCAAACGATTCGCCAGTTGATCCAACCGGTGTTATGCGGATCGGGGCGAGAACATATCGGGATTCAGCCATTGCTCGATGCCATTACCGATTATTTACCAAGCCCAATCGATCGGCCCGCAATTTCTGGAACCAATCCCAAGAAAAAGGATAAGATAGAATCGCGAAAACCGGACGCGAAAGAACCGTTTGCAGGGCTGGTGTTCAAAGTGATTTCTTCAGATCATGGCGATCTATTTTATATTCGGATCTATTCCGGGGTGTTAAAAAGCAATTCGCGTGTTTATAACGCTGCCAAAGATAATAAAGAGGTGATTGGTAAGCTGTTCCATGTATTCGCTGATCCATCGCAACGAGAAGATCTTGCCGAAGCATATGCAGGCGATATTGTGGCAGTGATCGGTTTAAAAGATGCGACCACGGGGGATACACTATGCGAAACTCAACACCCGATTTTGTTAGAGACGATCTCCTTTGCAGAAGCAGTGGTCAGCCAATCGATCGAACCAGAATCCAGCGCTGATAAACAGAAATTGATCGATTCTTTGCAGCGATTATGCCGAGAAGATCCCACGTTTATCTTCCAGCAAAATACCGAAACCGGACAGATGTTGATCAGCGGGATGGGTACTCTTCACCTAGAGGTTAAAAAACATCGTCTCGAACGAGATTTTCGCTTGAAAGTTCGGGTGGGTAAACCTCTCGTTAGTTTTCGCGAGACATTGCGTAACAATATTGAAGTGGAAGGGGAGTGTATACGCCAAGCAGGTACTACCAATCTGTTTGCCAAGCTGAAAGTTCAATTTTCACAAATCCCGATCCCTCTGACTGGTGCCGTTTCGGGAGCGGTGGTCATCAATAAACTCAAACCAAATGTGCTAACTCCCCTCTTGGCTACTGCTGCGGAACGGGGACTGAAAAATGCTTTGCTTTCTGGTGAGTACGGCTATCCGTTATTGCAAGTCCAAGCTATTATCCAGGATGCGACTATGGATGCTTTGGCATCGACCGAAATTGCTTTTGAAGCGGCAGCTGCTGACACGGTTTCTCGTGCCCTACGGGGAAATATCCTAATATTGGAACCGATCATGAAATTGACGGTTCATGTACCCGATGAATTTCTGGGGAATATCATCTCGGATCTGCTCACTCGACGAGCAAATATTACTCGGCAGGAGTCGAACGGGCGATTTTCTGAGATCGAAGCCCATGTCCCTCTTGCTAAAATGTTTGATTATGCAGATAAAATCCGAAGCCTGAGCCAGGGTAGAGCGGGGGCGAGTATGGAACCTCATTCCTATGCTCCTGCCGCGGAGGAGATTGTTCGGATGATCACCGGCGAAGTTTAATCAATTTGAATTTTTTGATTTTGCTTCTCGAGAATCGAGGTTGCTGTTGAATTCCTATCGGTTGTCCTCGCTGTCTTCGTTGTCCTCGCTGGCAAATAAAAGATAGGAATAGTAGTAGGAATAATGGTAGGAATAGTCGCGACAAATTGATGGATAAACTATTATTGTATTGAGATGATGGAATGAATATAGCATGTCCTTATTGTAGTTATGAAATTAATATTCGTACACCAAAAGTTGGCAACTTTAAACCCAAATGTCCCAAGTGTCAACACTTTGTCGTATTGACCATTCAACAAGAACATGGTCAATTTCTTGTTGAGATAGCCAAGATAGATATTCCTGAAGGGATGACAGAAGTAAAGAACCGATCGGAACGGGAAATTCAGTATGCAAAAAGTGCAGATAACCGTATTCCTGATACCTCAGCGCATGAGAATCTAAGTCAAGCAATAGCACCAAAGCCAGAAATGCCAACGCAACATATGCCCGAGCATTTGCAAGAAGAAAGTCCTTTCAATCAAGACCAAGTCGAACAAAAGAACGAAAATGGCTCTGAAATCGCTAAAAAGCTGGAAAGCCCAAAAAAATCTGCCGCTTCGTTTGAAATGACTATCGATTCGATTGCCGTAACCCCAGAAAAAGTCAAAAATTCTTTGCATAGTGCCAAGAATCAAGAGAAAAATGCCCGACCAACAGAAATAGCAAGAGGTCGAAAAGAGAGTAAAGCCAAACTAGAAAATAAATTAGATAAAAAAGAGTCGACAGAAGATTTACCTAAACGATTGGGGGGATATGAAGTTATCAAAGAGATCGGCAGAGGTGGCATGGGAGCTGTCTATCTGGGTCGGCAAATTTCATTGGATCGATTAGTAGCTTTGAAAGTTCGAAACCCTAGTTGGGGGGATGATCCGATATTTTTGGCGAGATTTACTCGCGAAGCCTATGTTGCTGCTCAGCTGGTGCATCATCATGTGGTGCAAATTTATGATATCGGTTACGAAAAGAATATCCATTTTTTTAGTATGGAGTTTGTCGATGGTCAAAATTTAGGCGAGCTGGTCAAGAAGAGAGGGAGAATTGCAGCAGAAGAAGCGGTGGGTTATATACTCCAAGCGGCGCGCGGGTTAAAATTCGCTCACGAGTTCGGCATGATCCATCGCGATATAAAACCGGATAATTTGATGCTTAATAACCAAGGGATGGTTAAAATAGCAGATCTTGGGTTGGTTAAAACGCCGATACCGATCAGCGATTATCTGAAAAATGAGGTGCAGGAAAAGCGGGAGGAGAAAGAGTATTCGCTGATGAGAGAATCGATGGAACGATTAAAATCGCTTCCTTCTAACCTTACACTTGCTTTTTCTGCTATGGGTTCCCCTTCCTATATGTCCCCGGAGCAGTGCCGGGATGCCTCTACAGTAGATCATCGTGCCGATATTTATTCTCTCGGATGTACTCTATATGTACTCGTGACCGGTAGAACTCCGTTTAGTGGAGCTACGGCATACGAAGTAATGACCAAACATGTTTCGGAAAATGTTATTCCACCGGATAAGATCGTTGAAGAAGTGCCTCAAAGTTTATCCGATATTCTGCTTAAAATGATGGCAAAATCTCCCGCGGAGCGCTATCAATCGATGCAAGAGGTAATTTCCGATTTAGAGGATTGGCTCAAGAAAAATAAGCAAGATCTATCAAATCAAATTCTTGATGAGAGCCAGAGACAAAGAGAGATCGATTTTGATGAAGAATCTCTCGCATTATTAGAAGCCTGTGTCAGCCGATTCAATGACTCTCGATTGGTAAAAAAACGCCGAGAAATAATCGTTGGAGGAGCAGTTCTCTGGACGATCCTCTTCTTCCTTTCATTCATGGTAGGGGATTGGTTTGTTGCTGGTTTGGTTTCACTACTCGTCCATTCGCTTTTATCGATATTTGTCCTCCAGGGGATGACCGGTCGCTCTATTGTTTTCAATAAAGTTCGCGAAACGATTTTAGGAGCATCCTGGTCCGATTGGGGGATCGGTGTTTTGTCCATTATGCTTTTCACGACAATTCTCGTTACTACTCATTTTATTTGGAGTTGGCTCGTCTTTGCCGCAGCGGGGATTGGGCTAGGTTTTTGGTATCGGCAACAGATCGATCGAAAGTTGATTCAGATTCGCCAACCGGTGATTGAAGAAATAGAATCGATGAACCGCAGATTGAGAATGCAGGGGATGAATGAGGATAAACTCCGGTTGCGAACAGCACAATTTAGTGGAAAAGATTGGGAAGAGTGCTATGAATGGCTTTTTGGTTTCGAAGACAAACTAGTACTCCGGTATCAGCTCGATGAACAATCGGAATCGTTGCCACGGAATCGATTTGGAGTCTGGCGTGAGTATGTTATCGATTGGCTGAATGCGATTCAACTAAAACGCACTAGGAAACGCGAGGCAGCACTCCTGCGCAAGCTGGAGGCCAAGAAATTCGAACGTGAGGGGATGAGTTCAGCAGAAGCTCGCAATCAAGCTCAGATTTTAGCCGAGGGCATGGTAGACCAGGTCGCTCAGTTAAAAGAGCAACAAGGGAGAATCTTAAAACCGAGGAGAAAGCGAGTCCCCTTTGTTTCTTCCGAATCTTAAAGATTCGGAA
>JAKBAI010000116.1:15417-16322 GCA_021809185.1 Planctomycetota bacterium | reverse complement strand
TCACTAATCTGAATTGGCGTATGGATTGCGGTGTCGCTGGGTACGATAATCAATTTGGCCTTCCGCCATTTTTCCCAACTCGATTGCGTTTTGAAGATTATATCTACCGGCTCTGGATTCAGCAACCCGGAATCGTATCTGCCCATGTCGACGCAGCGCAAAATCATTGCAAAAACAACTATATGCGCAACCCTCTCCCTGCGGAAATTTTCAATGAAGAGGTTGCTAACTTGCTCAAACAGAAAATCAAAAATTCTCTCTCGAAAATCGACGAGCTTAGTATCTCTTTTGATTATGAAGGGGAAGTGTCCCAGGAGGATAGTGAACAGATCCTCGATCGTATCACGAATCTGCACCGCTCGATCATCGACAAAATTCCTAAAGCGAATCCAGAAAGGGGAGAGACCTTGAAACAATTCGCTAGCAATCTTGAACGATCGTTTTACGGTTTCGAACCCGATTTTTTTCAACAAAATCTGATCCGGATCATCGATGATGTCATCAGTCAATTCAAAGGATCTCTCGAAATGTGGCCAACGATCATCGAAATTGCGTATCTCAAGAAAAAACGGGACGGGTTATCAAAAACAAGAATCGATCGACGTGGGCTTGCGAATCTCATCTGAAAGAATTTTCGGCGCGTAAGGAAGTAATGGTTTGTCTTTTGGGGCGAGGGACTTTCGCTTGGTCATTCACCCCTTACATGCCTTGTCATTCGGCGAGGTACTCGCTTTGGAACTCAAAATTGTCTACTGACAATAAAATTGCTTTCCCCCGTGAATGTTATTTCCCCCGTGTATGGATATTAAGGATACATACAACTTACGATTTAGCTTCGTTATTGGTATGCCGATTTTCCTGATTTACTTCCGCGGAAATCTGAGGATGCTTGGTAAATCGATCGA
>JAKBAI010000116.1:0-15407 GCA_021809185.1 Planctomycetota bacterium | reverse complement strand
TGAATGACAAAATAGAATACAGGCGTTAGAAAAATACCAAAGAAAGTAACTCCTAACATACCACTAAAGACGGCAACACCCAGGGTGAATCGCATTTCGGCACCAGCTCCTTCACCGAGAATAAGGGGAACAACCCCCAGAATGAACGCAAACGAGGTCATTAAGATCGGTCTCAATCGCAATTGGCACGCTTTGATAGCAGCATCAAAAGGGGGCATTCCCTTTTCGTGTTCCATCTTCGCAAATTCGACAATCAATATGGCATTTTTGCTCGATAACCCGATCAAAACGATCAGACCGATCTGCGTAAAAATATTAATATCCAGATGAGTAACCGCTACCCCGATCGTAGCGCAAAGTAAACACATCGGTACAATCAAAATAACGGCAAAAGGCAAACCCCAGCTTTCATATTGAGCAGCTAAAACTAGAAATACCAAAAGAACACTCAAAGCGAATACGATATTTGAAGTATTTCCTACCTTGACTTCTTGGTAGCTCAAATCGGTCCATTCATAGCCCATCGATGGCGGTAATTCTTTCTCGGCAACTTCTTGCATGATTGCGATTGCTTGACCAGAACTGGTACCAGGGGCCAACCCGCCCAGGATCGGCGTTGCTGGGAACATGTTATATCGAGTTACCATCGTTGGTCCGCTGGACGGTAGTATTTTTATAAAAGTCGCGAGCGCTACCATATCGCCGTTGCCGTTATTAATGCGCAATCTGCCGATATTTTCTTGTTTGGCGCGGAATTCGGGACTAGCCTGGATATTTACCTGGAAATTGCGATCATACAGGTTAATATCGTTGATATAATAGGTGCCGAGATTATATTGTAACGCCTTGAATAGTTCATTCAGATCGATCCCTTTGGCTTTCGCTTTTTCGCGATCGATAATCAATTCGATCTGCGGGCTAGAGGCGCGGAAGGTGCTAGCAACTCTGGCGAGACCAGGTTGGCGATTGCCGGCATAGGCCATGTTTTCGCCAATGCCTTGCAGCGTAGCAAAACCCAGATTGCCTCGATCTTGCAACATCATCTTAAAACCACCGGTACTTCCCAAGCCATCTACTGGCGGAGCACCAAAAAGGAGAATACGGCAATTCTTTATCTCCGAACATCCTTCGCGAATATACTGTTCTAATTCTTTATTCCAAGTCTCGTTTTCTTTGGGTGCAAAAGAGGAATACAGCTCTTTGATCGTTTCGGGAGTCAATGGCATATTTTGCAGTTTACCTAATAGCTGTTGAAACTTCATCAGAATTACTTTCCCTTGGCGATCTTCCTCCCGGCGGTGTGCAAAAGGATCCAGAATGACAAACGTTGTCGATACATTCGGGGCATTCGTACCGGTAATGACCGACATGCCCGAAAAACAATTGGTATGACCAACACCTGGAATACCTCGTGCCAGTCGATCGAGAACGAAATTCACTTTCGCTGTTCTTGTTGTCGTGGCGGCATCCGGCAATTGAATATCCAACACGAGATAGCCTTTATCCTGTTCAGGAATAAAGCCACGCGGGACGATGGAAAAGAGATGCCCCGTAAGATAAAGCAGTCCACCATAGACAATTAAGACTAAGATAGATCCTCGAATCAGATAACGAACTATAAACGTATAGCTTCTCGTCGATCGGTCAAAAACAAAGTTAAAACCCTTAAAGAACCAACCGAAACAGAATTGAAACAATCGTTCTAGAGCATCCTTTTTACTTCCTGGAGGTTTTAATAATAGTGCACACAGAGCGGGACTGAGAGTTAAAGAATTAAGTGCAGATAAGATGGTGGAAACCGCGATGGTCAAAGCAAACTGGCGATAAAACTGACCAGTTATTCCAGAAATCATCGCCGCAGGGACGAATACAGCGATCAATACCAGCGCCACGGCAATTACCGGAGATGTCACTTCTTCCATCGCTTTAAATGTGGCCTCGCGAGCTGTTAAACCATGGGCAAGATGATGTTCCACGTTTTCAACGACGACAATGGCATCATCCACTACTATACCGATAGCCAAAACCAAACCGAATAGCGATAGATTATTCAATGAAAAGCCCATAATCAACATGATCGCGAAAGTACCGATGATCGCGACCGGAACGGCGATTAGAGGGATTAGTGTTGAACGCCAATTCTGTAAAAAGATCAGAACAACCAGTGCAACGAGAATAATCGCATCCCGCAAGGTATGGACCACTTCATCTACCGATTGTTGGATGAATGGGGTGGTATCGTAATGAATCGAATATTCAACACTCCCACTCCCTTTCTGGCCATCGATCCGGTATGGCTTAATCAATTTTTCCATCTCTTTATAAATCGCATGGGCGGTATCGAGGGCGTTTGACCCCGGCAGTTGATAGATAACCAAGGCAATTTCCGATTCCCCATCTAAAAGAGAATCGATATCGTAATTTTTTGCTCCTAACTCGATCCGAGCAACTTCGCGCAAATGCACAATGCGCGCATTTTTATTGTCTGCATCTTTTTGGGTTTTGATGACCAGATTTTCGAACTGTTGAACTTCCGTGAGACGACCCAGCACATTGATCGTATTCTGGAAATCGATTTTTACTTTTGGCGGTAAGGGGGGCTGACCGATTTGACCTGCCGCAATCTGTTGATTCTGTTCTTGAATCGCTTTGACCACATCGGTAGTCGTTAAACCTTTGGCGGCGAGCCGAATGGGATCGACCCAGATGCGCATGCTAAATTCGCGCTCCCCTACTAATAAAATATCACCAACTCCGTTGATTCGAGCTAAGGCAGGCTTTAATTGAATCGTTGCTAAATTGCTTAGCTCTAACGGTGTTTTACTCTTATCTGGAGACCCGATATTGATTACCAGAGTAATCGAAGGGGATTTTTTCTTGGTCGATACACCTAGATTCTTTACCACATCGGGTAATTTGGGCAGTGCCAGATTCACTCGATTCTGCACCAGTACTTGGGCCATATTCAAATCGGTACCCACTTCAAATGTCGCCGTTAATTTCATCTGCCCATCATTGCTGCAATGCGATTCCATATAGAGCATCCGTTCGACCCCGTTGACCTGATCCTCGATAGGGGTTGCCACTGTTTTTGCAACATCGACCGCATTCGCTCCAGGATAACTGGCAGCTACTTCAATGGTTGGTGGGCTGATTTCTGGATATTGTGCGACCGGAAGCTGAGTTATGGCAATTAGTCCCGCTAGAGTGATCACTATCGAGATAACAGAAGCTAGAATGGGACGAGTAATAAAGATATGTGTAAACATAAGAGTAAATGATTTCTCTGGTAGATTATCTAGAAAATAGTTTGGATGACTGGGAATTTATCAAATCACCATTCTTGCAAACCGTTTTTATTAAACCGCAAATTTTTTAAGAAACTTTTTTGCAATCGTTCCTAGTTAACTATTTGAATCGAATCGGATGCTACTAATCTCTAAATTTAGATATGTAGATTTTATTGCATCCATAACTCGAATCGGAAACGACTGGAATGATTCAAGTCATTCCAATCCTGGAATCGGATCGATTATTTATTATCCAGCAATTTCAATAATCACTTTGATTTGGATTCCTTTTTGATCGGCAATTCGGTAATGGGATCCACGAGCTGAGGTTCGACCTTAGCCCCTTGGCGCACCCGTTGCAGACCATTGATTACTATTCTATCGCTTGGTTGAATCCCTTCACGAATATCTCTTAAGCCATTTTGAAGTGTTCCCAGAGTGATCTTGCGATATTCTATTTTATCTTCTTGATTGACCACGAATACGAATTTCTGACCTAGATCGGTACCGATCGCACGTTCGGGGATCAATAAGGCAGGGTAGGGTTGTTGGGTCTGAATTCGAATCCTAGCCGAATAACCTGGGATCAAATCCCGCTTCGAATCTTTGCGATAAAAGACCCCGCGAAGCTGAATGGCATTTTTGTTGGGATCGACTCGATTTTCTATGAACTCTAGTTTCCCCTTCGCAGGAAATCCTTCATCTTCTTCTAACCCTAATTCGATTGGGATCGTATGGCCGTTGCTTGGATCTTTTCTATTGTTATCCACCGATTTCAAATATTCCTGAACTCGGCGTTCATCGACATCGAAATAGGCATAGACCGGATCGGTAGTGACGATAGTAGTCAGGATTGTTTGATCGGCCTGAATGAGATTCCCCGAAGTAACCAAAGCCCTACTAGCTAGCCCAGAAATAGGGGCTTTTACCTCACAATAATTTAAATTGAGTAATGCTCGTTCTTCCGAGGATTTGGCAATCGCTAGATTGGCTTCGGAAATCGAAACATTCGCAACCGATTTATCATAATCTTCTCTGCTAACCGCCCCGGTTGTAACCCCCTTTTTGGCTCTAGCCACTTCGGCTTTGTTTAATTTGAGTTGGGCTTCGGCCACCTGAATGTCGGCCTGGGCTTTTTTCAAATCGACTTCAAAAGGGCGTTTATCGATAACAAAAATAACTTCCCCTTTTTTAACTTCGATCCCTTCTTTGAGAAAAATAGTAGTTAGATAACCGGTAACTCGAGCGCGAAGATCGACATGTTCTGTGGCCACCAGTGTTCCCAGATATTCATTGCCATCTCGTATCTGTTTTTCGATAGGTAAGGCCACACTCACCACAATCTCTTTCGTGGGTTGCAGAATAGGTTGCCTAGGGGAGCAGGCATTATTGACGAAAAGAATTATGAGTATTAAGCCAAAAAATCGAACCCTACCATATCTTGAATGATGCCGTAACCCTGTCCATTTCATATCACAATTCCCATTTGTTGTGTTTATTGGTTTGTTTTTGTGAATAAGGGTTGGTCTTCCCTCTCTTTTTTTATATCTACAAACTTATCCGTATATTGACCACCAAACCGATGAGAATTATCCATGAACTTCGCGATTTCTTTAGTGATTTTAGCTACCTCCTGGTATTTGTTAAATGAATTGGGGACGGTATTACGGCCACTTTTACTTGCGATTTTACTTAGTTATGTCGTTTTGCCTATCTATTATTATCTTGCTAAAAAAATGAATCGAATCCCGACTTTGATCTGTATGATTGCTGGCATTTTGTTTGTTTTCTATGTTATCGTTCAAATTATCAATAATGGAATTAAAGAGATTAATGGTTCGATTCCTGAATTGCAAATCCGATTTGAAGAGAAAAGCGACCTGATCCGGGATTGGGGGAAGAAAATAACCCCATGGATAGATACGGTTACGATCGATTCGCATCAGATCGAGTCTCAACTTTTTGACAAAGCCAAATCGTTTTTAGGATCATCGATTACTTGGGTGATCAGTTTAATCACCGATTTGGCTATTGTTTTTATGTATCTGGTTTTTGTTTTGTTAGAAGCGCACCAATTCAATAACCGGATTCAAACCGCTTTCAACCCGAATACCTCCAAGCGGATCAGTGCAACTCTGCAATCGATCAATCAACGCATGGTTATTTACCTGCGCATCAAAATTATTTCCAGTTTTATCTTAGCGGCACCTGTCTTTTTATTACTTCGTTTCTGGGGGATTCCCATGGCAGGAATCATCAGTATGCTTACATTCTTTTGCAATTTCATCCCTTATCTGGGTACACTTATTGCCGTTGGTCTACCCGGTTTGTATATTTTAATCGACCTTCCTTGGGACTGGCAACCCATTGTCGTAATCCTGCTATTGATCAGCATTCATTCTTTCAGTGCCTCTGTAATCGAACCAACTTTGATCGGTAGAGCTATCGGCTTGTCCCCCTTGATTATATTGCTCGCTTTAAGTTTCTGGGGACAATGCTGGGGGATTGTGGGAATCATCTTGGCAATCCCCCTCACCGTTATGATCAAAATTATCATGGAAACGATTGAGGTGAGCAAACCAGTTGCGGCTATAGTAGGAGACTAGCAATTAGAGACTAGCAAGTCTATACTACATGACCTAATTAACTAATCCGCCGATTGCCTCGATTCATAAACATGCTGCATCAAGATGATGCAGCAATAGCAAACCGGATTTTGTTAGTTGGGGATATCATTATGGGAGGGGATAGAGCAAATGAAGCAGAATCAACCCCAATATAACACAGGCCAGTGTCATCAAATAGGCGAATATTTTTTCGCTAAATCGTATACGGAAAATCAGACTTTCTAAGGAATAAAAAACAAAAGTAGAGATAATCATCGAATACGATAGGCCAATAACTCCAAGCCCTTTCGTCAAAGGATAGAGGAGCGTCGCCTGTACCAGAAAAGCAGCAACGTAACAAGAAGTAACTAGATGAATCTCCGCGCGATTCAATAGCAATTGAAAATAAAACTGACTCATAAGGCGTAACATTAGTTTAGCAAAAACTAAGCCAAAGAGAAAACCGGCATCGTGCCATTTTTTATCGAGAAAAAACCAGATGGTGAGTGGGGCAAGCAACATCCCCACCATCATGATCGGCATCATCACTTTTGCCAATTTCTGTGCCAGAGAATGATGCAATGCTAAACGGTTCTCTTCCCCATCTGTCTGCGAGAGCATGGAATAGTAGACATCCATGGTCCGCATCAATAATTTATCGATAAATTCACCAAGATTACTTGCGAGCATGTATAACCCAAGTTCTATCTCGGAAACCAATTTCAAACCCAACAAGCGATCGATATTCAACCATAAACTCATCACCGCGGTATTCCAAAATACCTGATTCCCGAACGACTTTAGTTCCGCAATGATTTTCCGATTCCAAGCAATGGGAAACTTCCAAGGACAAACAAGATAAGATAACACGACATAAGCGACTTCCCCTAAAGAATAGCCACAGACAATCGCCCAGACCGAAGCCTCCCAATAATAAGCAAAGCTGATACTTCCACAGGTGGCAATGAAGGTCTGACCGACTTCGATGGTGCTAATTTGTCGATATTTCATCTCCCGGTATAAAATCGGCACATACGCACTCTGTAAAGAGTGAATCAACGGTTTTAACCCGATCACCAGTAAAATTGGCCCAAGTTCTGGACTCCCCTGAAACGAGGGATAGACGAATGATAAACTCCAGACGATGAGAGTCAGCAGTAGTCCACGACCTACCCCCAATACCCAGCCTGTGCCTAATACCTCTTCCTGATCGAGTTCTGGATGCCGGATCAAAGCGGGGCGTATTCCGACATCCGAAATGAGTTCGAGAATGGTCACTACTCCGATAGCCACCCCGAAGAGTGCATAGGCCTGGGGGGGTAATAGGTGAGTAAGAATCAAAATACTCACCGCTCGTATGCCGAAAGAAAGGAAGTGCGCTAGGGTCGACCAGCCAATGCTTTGAATCCCAGCAAGATGCAAAGAACTAATTTTGGGGATGCGCATGGTAAGGCCTTTGCTGGTCTGGAGGATTTTGAATTGGGGGATGACCGGGATTGAACTGTTCGTTCGGATGATTCCCAGGATGATTTCCATGAGAATTCCCAGGGAAATAATAGGGCGAATAGCTAAGTGGATAATAGGGCATTAGGGGGAGTGTTGCAGTTTGGGGAATCGGGGTTGGTCCGGTAAAGTTACTCTTTTTCGAAATGGTACTGCTTAATTGAGCGACCACTCCCATATTGAAATAGAGGATCCAACCGAAATCATCCGCCATGGCGACCGAGGTCAGAACAAGTCCGGTCGATAAATAACTTCCGATCAGCAAGATAAAAAACTCTTTTTCTGGATAACCGGGTACTCGGAGAATCCGCCCAATTTGATATAGGGAAATCACCATGATCCCCAGAAAGCTACTCACGCCAAACAATCCATAACGCACTTGCGTTAATAGATAGTGATCGTCGATCGATTTGAACTGGCTCGGTAAGGTTGTATCATAGGGAATCTCTTTATACTGATATCCCCATCCAAACATCCCCCCTTTATCTAGTGTTTCGCGATAGACAATTGGCAATAAAGCACGATGTTTAGTCCCTGTATATTCATACGTGATTCCACGGATATTGATAAACGTTACCTCTTGTTCCCCAGCTACTTTTCCTAAAACTTCCATCACTTGATCTTTTGCAGAAACATAGCCAATTATTCCCAACAAGACTAGAAAAAGAATCTTTCTTCTCATTTTGGGTTTCCAAGCGAACCAAGTGGTCAACAGCACTAACATTGTGGCAATTTGACTACCACGCGATACGGTTACAAAAATCGCCACGACTGCTAGAAAAGGGGCCAGAGCTAGATAGTAAGGCCCGCCCCATTTTTTGTAACAGCGATAGGCATGGAGGATCCAAGGCAGAAAAAGTACAAGCATCATTCCAAAATAGATCGGATGTTCCGTATTCCCTTGCGCTCGCTTTAAACCCCAGCGATAGCCCTCTCCAGCATGTTCCAAATTGTAAAAAATCTGATTGGTGATTTTGCTGAGAAGATTGACCTTGATAATCGATTCTATAATGGCGAAAGTTGTGATAAAGCAAGAGATGAAAGCGATTTTGGGGGCAATGCTGTAAATATCTCGTGGCGATTTCAAAAATAGTCTGCCTACCAGATACGGAGTGGCATATGCTCTTATAAACTCTGGAATGGTTAAAGGCCGAAACTCCCCATTGTTATATTCTGATATTAACAACCCACCGATCATCATTCCATACAAGAAATCCTGAGTGGTTGGTAAAAATCTTACCCCTGTTTGGTGGCGACATAAAAGCCAAGCAAAAATAATCGCAAACCCAGCCATGGTGCGATCATCGACATTTAATGGCAAACCCAAAGGTAAGCGCATCATCCACACGGGAAGCAATAAACAAGCAACTATCCAGGGAAACCAAACCCCTTCCGGATAACCCTTCTTCCAATACACCACCTGGAGAATCACCCAAGCTGCAACAGAAAGATGAATACACCAAGCCAGTGCATCTGTTATCATCCGCTATTTTTCTCCATATGTCTGAATTATTTTTCTCCGCTAACCGTTTCTTTATATACTTGTTTATTTGATTTTAGAGATTGGATGAAGAAATTGAATGATTCCTTGCTAGATCTCAAAAAAATTCTTTAACATCTATGACGTAGATAGATCGAAATTAGAATTAATTGCTCTCATTTTTGAAAAATCTTTATATTTGGATCCCAATCTTCCTTTAAAATAGCTTTAAGCTATACTTGCTTGCTAATTAAACTCAATTATTCATCTTTTTATGAACCAATAAGTAAATATTATTTTTTTAATTCTTTTTCTAGTCAAGCTGTTTATCAAGAATTCGGTGAATTTTATCAAAATATAGAAAAAATATTTGATGAGGCTTGACGATAGTAAAAATAACCGCTAAAATTTATTGAGATTAAGTCTCAATAGCATTAACCTATAATATGTGGTATATTTTCATAACTAAATTCAAATAATTATCTTTTGAATTGTGGAATTGAAAAATGGGGATTCTTTGATCATTCTTAATTTCGTTAAGATGATCTTTAAATTTTAATTTTATAACCTTTTGTTTCAAATAACTGAATATGCTTGGATCATTAGTTCCATTAGATTGTCTTCAGCCTGGGGAATTCGGCTCGGTGGCCGATATATCAGGGGAACCTGAATGGATCTGTCGAATGGCAGAACTGGGAATGCAAGAAGGCTGTCACCTCAAAATGGTGCAAAACGGCTCGACTTGTTTGTTGCAAATTGGCGAATGCCGATTGTGTTTACGGGCAGATAAATCAGCTCAAATTTTGGTTCGTCTGCAAGGATAATTTTTGTTATCAAGATCATTGCGGTCTGTTACAAAGCGGTTTATGCCAGTAATTGGAATAATTGCTTAAGGCGATGGCTAGTTTTGATTAGAATAATTTCAATCAAAAATTATTAATCGAATAGAGTAATGGAGTACGATTCAATCCTCTTGTGAAATAGACATGAGACCCAGACCATCCGCCTATTACTGATTAATTCTCTCCCATGGCTATTACCATCTACTACTATACCTTTTGCTGTTTTTTGCTTTACTTATCCCCTTTATCTTTGAAATTCCTCTACGAAATTCCCTTAATCTGAAAATGCGAATGCTGTTGTCCATCATAATTGACATTCCTGTGCTCTTATTTTGATCATTCTTAAAGAGAACGATTTTTGAGAGAACGATCTTGTGATCTTTCAGTTGGGAAGTCGAGTCTTTTGTTAGAGATGATTTTTATGATTTCCTTAGATCAAGCAAAACCAGGCATGAGATTGAAGGTAATCCAGTTTCCGATTGGCTCGGAGGTCAGCAGAAGATTAATGGAGTTCGGGCTATTTGAAGGGGATTTTCTCCGCATTTTATCGGTAGCCCCAATGGGAGACCCCATCGAGTTAGAATTTGATTCGAATCGAATCAGTTTGCGGAAATCAGAGGTGAAAGGGATTCTCGTAGATATTGTCCACGAATAGTCTAAAGCGATTTTTCCCTTCAATTTAATTTGTAGATCTTTGGAGTCAATTACTTTAAGAATGAGGGATTTTATCCCAATAGGATATCCTTGATTTCCATCAAAATGGAAAAGGTTAGGATTACATCGAAAGGGATCGAATAAGAGATCGAATGAAACCAGCAAGCACTGAAAAACAACAAACTGCTGTTGCGCCAATCATGACGGTTGCACAAAAAAATACCATCGAAAAAAAAATTACTGTAGCCCTTGTAGGGAATCCCAATACAGGAAAATCGACCCTATTTAATGCTCTTACTGGTTTGAATCAACGGATAGGAAATTATTCGGGTGTAACGGTTGAACTTAAAAAAGGAAAGTTTGAATATCAGAAGCAAACTTTTGATATTATCGATCTGCCTGGTACATATTCTGTTGCAGCTCGTAGTCCTGATGAAATGATTGCAACCAATCTTTTATTGGGACAAATTGAAGATCTCCCCGCCCCCGATCTCATTATTTCTTTGGTGGATGCCTCCAATCTCCAACGACATCTCTACCTCACTACCCAATTGTTTGATTTGGGCAAACCGATTTTACTCGTCTTGAATATGATGGATGTGGCCAAAAGCCGGGGAGTTAAAATCGATCTATCTCAACTGCAAAAAACTCTTCAGCTTCCCTGTCTGGCTATTCAAGCCCACAAGCAAATCGGCCTCGAGGATCTAAAAAAATCGATTTGGCAACTCAGCGAACGTTTAGATAAGATAGAACTGCCCCCTCGCATCCCTTTTCCTGCTGTATTCGAATCGGTTATTGAGCAAATTAAACCGATTTTCCCTGAAATTAAAAGCGATTTTTTGATCCGAAGATTGGTTATCGATGTTCGTGGGCCTCTCGAAAAAAAATATTGCTCCGATGAAGATTTACCGCGACTAGAACTTTTAAACAATTCACGAACTGAATTAGCTAAGCAAGGCTTGGCCGTTCCCGATATGGAAGCGCGCGAACGTTACCGTTGGCTGCGCCAAGCAACCAGTCATTTTGTAAAAAAAGAAGAAGCTGTTTCGGGATCGTGGCTCGATCGCATCGACCGGATTCTTACCCATCGGCTCTACGGAACATTTATCTTTTTTCTAATGATGTTCTGCATTTTTCAGACAATCTTTGTTGGAGCAAGCCCACTGATGGATGGGATCGATTATCTACGTGAATGGGTGGGAAGCACGGTCGAAAGCAACATACAAATCGGTCCACTTCGTTCGCTAATCGTTGATGGGATTATCAAGGGAGTTGGTGCCGTATTGGTCTTTTTGCCACAAATCTTATTGCTCTTTGGGTTTATCGCCATATTAGAAGATTGCGGTTATATGGCTCGAGCAGCATTTTTAATGGATCGATTAATGGCTTGGTGTGGCCTGAACGGGAAATCGTTTATTCCGCTATTATCTTCCATTGCTTGTGCGGTGCCGGGAATTATGGCGACAAGAGTTATCGAAAACCGCCGAGATCGCTTGGCAACGATTCTCGTTGCCCCGCTCATGAGTTGCTCCGCTCGCTTACCCTTGTATATATTATTAATTGCTCTCTTTTTGCAAAAGCCGTGGTGGCTGCCGGGACTCATGTTGTTCATGATGTATCTGATCGGCTTTATCTCGGCCCCTATCATGGCTTGGCTTTTCAAGGGAACAATCCTCCGCGGACCTCGCCCCACCTTTATTATGGAAATGCCTTCCTTTAAAGTCCCTTCCTATAAAACCGTACTCTTTCGAATGTGGGAAGCGGGGATAGCCTTTGTTTATCGCGCTGGAATCATTATTTGCGCTGCCATGGTTCTGGTTTGGGCCTCTCTCTATTTTCCTAATCACGATTCTGAAAATCATAGCTACGACAAACAAATCTCGACTATTCAGGAAGAGATCGATCAGTTACGCCATTCTATAGAAAATTTAGATTCTTATTCTGAAGCTAAAGAGGAAGCCCCTTTAAACAATTCAGATCGAGAAAACCTAGAAAAAAAGCTGGAAGAAGAAATTCAACGAATGAATCTACTTTACGGGCAATGGCGCCGTCAGAGTTATTTGGGGCAATTAGGCCGCGGACTGGAACCGATCTTCACCCCGCTCGGTTGGGATTGGAAAGTTGGAGTCGCTGTCCTGGCAAGTTTTACCGCGCGGGAGGTAGTTGTTGGTACTCTGGGAATGATCTATAATCAAGGGGAAGTCGACCCAAAAGAGGTTCTTCATCTAAAAAATGCCGCAGATTCTCCTCTTGGTATTGCTATTCAATCGCAATGGCAAACCAACCCCGACCCAGCGAATAAAATCGAACGATCGGTTTCACCTATTTTGCGTGCTCTGTCGTTGATGATCTTCTTTGCTCTTTGCTGCCAGTGTACTTCTACACTTGCTGTCATTAAACGAGAAACACAATCGTGGTTCTGGCCTCTTTTTACCCTGGTCTATATGACGCTTTTAGCTTATGTTTCGGCCTTTGCTGTTTTCCAACTCGGTTCTTTATTCCTTTGAGTTTTTGTTCCCAGTTAACGTTTTTAAGGATTATCTCGATTGGAAAAAACTCTATCATTCGAGGTGCGCTGAAGTAGAAATTCTTGATTTACTCTGGGTAATCGGTTAAAATTGGATTAGACTATTTGTTAGTCTAATTACCAAATGGAAAAGCTTATGCAAATCATCCTTACTATTCTTATTGTACTTACCAGTATTATCATTATTGGCCGCAGTTTTTATTGCGAAATATTTTCTACTCGACGCCGATCGTCTTGCGGTCATTGTTTGAATAATCAATCTTGTTCAACAGCAAATTCGAAAGCAGAAAATCTCACCCAAAATTCGGATCGAATTTCTTTACCCCTTCTCCAATAAGGTAATCGGATACTCACGATAGAAGTAATCGTCCACGGGGTGTACAATCAGTTTGCCCGCTTAACTAATTTGCTCATAGAGTCTAATCCTCAGATAAATATTCTCAAATACAGCAATTTACATCGATCCATTCAAATCTTTTAGATAGAGCTTCTCTTATTTTACCAATCTCCTATTTTACCAACCCCTTGAACGATTATCCCCAACTAGCTAAAATATAGAGACCTAAATCGGTTTTAATAGTTGTAAAATAACTTTAACAGAAAGGGAAAAAAATGAGCATTGTTCGTATGGGATTATCGGAAATGGATGGCTTTTCTGAAGGCTATGATTTGATTTTTGGTAAAAAGAAAAAGGACGATCAGAACAATAAGAATTCGAATCTCGAAGCGACTCAACAGGATTCAATGTCACAAAACAACTGCTGTCACGCAACCAAAGAAGAAAACTCCAGTTGCCAGAATGAAAAGAAATGAGAAATTGGGGGAGGGATGCGTTCAGGGGTCAAAAAGAGAATAGTTGTGTAATTGCTCGTTTTAATGGATTCATCGAATAAAAAAATTGGATTTATCCAATTTTAGTCACAAACTTCGGATTTTCGCTAACTCCCTCGCTTCCTCCCTCCGTTAATATAAGATTTAAAGTTCTAAAAGGGGGATTTATTGCCATAGGCAATGACCACACTCGAAGTGGTTTTAAATCCCGGATTTGCTAAACAATTAACAGAGCTATAACCATTTTCGGTATTGATTATCGTACTTGACCAATGGTTTTAGCGATTAAATCGTAACCATCTGCTGAGGTTATTTTTCCTTTGACCAGATCCCCTGAACGAAGTTTTTTCCCTTTGACGCGGATTAGGGTATCGATTTCTGGGGAATCGGCATAACTTCGCGCGGATAGGTATTGCGGGAATTCAGGATCTGGACCATCGATAATCAATTCCAACTCTTTACCTATCTGACTCTGAGCGAATGAAAAGGCGATGGGCTGTTGCAACTTCATAAGCTCATCCCGGCGATGTTCTTTCACTTCTTCCGGCAAATGTCCATCTAATTTCGTTGCAGGAGTTCCTGGTTCGAAAGAATAAGTAAATACTCCCAACCGTTCAAACTTTTGTTGCTGGATGAAATCAGCTAATTCAGCAAACTCTTCATCGGTTTCTCCCGGAAAACCGACGATAAAAGTAGTGCGAAAGACCAGATTGGGAATAGCTGTTCGCAATTGCCCAATAAGCGATTCAATCTCATTCCGATCAACCCGCCGTTGCATCCTTTTTAACATTCGATTGTTTATATGTTGCAAAGGCATATCGATATAAGGAAGAAGTTTGGGTGTTTGCGCCAATGTTTGCAGTAATTCCGCGGTGATGTGCTCTGGGTACGCATAGAGCAATCGAATCCACTCAATACCATCAATCTGGCTCAATTCGCGAAGAAGCTCAGCTAAGCGAACTTTCCCGTAAAGATCCATGCCGTAATAGGTGGAGTCTTGAGCGACAATAATCAATTCACGAACTCCGTCCTGTGCAAGTTCTTTTGCTTCGCGGATCACCTCTTCTATAGGCTTTGTCACATGTTTTCCGCGCATTTTTGGTATGGCACAAAATGTACATAGGCGATCACAACCCTCGGATATTTTCAGATAAGCATAATGCTTCGGGGTGATCCGTAATCGTGCCGTATCTTCCAAGGCAGTTACAGGAGCAGGTCGAAATAACTGCCGCTGTTCTTGAATCATCTTGTTTATAGGAAGCTCGGCTATTCCTAAGGAGTCAGTAGATAAGTCACTAGATGAGTCATTAAGTGAGGCATCATCCGATTTCGTGCGATTCGTTATCGGAATTGAGACAGTATTAGTTGCAACAGTAGTAGAGGCCAGAGCAGGAATAGAGTGATATGGATTGGCCTGATTGGTGACTTGAACAATTTCCTCTCGCGCGAATACCCCTATCATACGGTCTACGTCAGGAAGTGTGGTAAGCAATTCTTCTCGTTGTCGCTCAACCAGACAACCCGCAACCACAACTGCACCAACTTTTCCTTCTTTTTTGAGATTCAACATTTCCTGGATCGTGGCCATCGATTCTTGGCGAGCCGATTCTATAAACCCGCAAGTATTGACCACTACTACATCGGCCCCTTCGACTTCAGCAAAGAGAGCATAAA
>JAKBAI010000005.1:50870-63181 GCA_021809185.1 Planctomycetota bacterium | reverse complement strand
ACAACTCGCATGGGTTGGTTGTACATCCAGAAGAGGATAATATCAATCCATTTATGGTGCTTCATGAACTGGAAGCAGGGTTACGACATCACTCTTTGATAACCGATGATAACACTCATCGACATTATCGCGAACTATTATCTGTTGTTCGAGAAGAGTATGAAGATATTGTCAAAAACGAAGTTCAGCGTGCAATAGCGGCAGATGAAGATGCTTTGTCACGACTTTGCTCCAACTATATCGATAACGTAAAAGCTTACACTCAACGAGAGAAAGTTCGAAATCGGTATACTGGCAATTATGAAGAACCGGATGAACGTCTCATGCGCTCCGTCGAAGAGAAAATCGACATACCCGAGGGACGAAAAGATGACTTCCGCCGTGAAATTATGAATTACATTGGTGCCTTGGCCATTGATGGTAAGAAATTTGATTATCGAACTAATGAACGTTTACAAAAAGCTCTGGAATTAAAACTTTTTGAAGATCAAAAAGATTCTATTAAGTTGACAAGTCTGGTTTCCAATGTTGTTGATAAAGCGACGCAAGAAAAAATCGATGTTGTCAAATCTCGACTTATTAGAAACTACGGTTATAACGATGCCAGTGCGACTGATGTTCTCACTTTCGTTGCGAGCATCTTTGCACGTGGTCAACCCAAAAAATAATATCTAAGGGTTTTTAGGCTTGAATTGTTAATTTTGTCAGAGATCTTTCTAGCATTCCCTGAGCGATTTCTGACAATTTTTTTATTCAGAAGTTGGTAAACGAGATAATCAGATGATATCTATCACTCCATTTTTCTTCTTATGAATCAAAATAATCCTAATTTTTAGGTCAGTTCGTAATCATTGCTTGGGTAATCATCGCTTAGAGTGGAGAAGTATTTTAATGGAGTAATATGATGATAATTAGTACGAACAGAAAATTTTAGCAATTATAAGGAACTTTGAAAAAGGAAAAAAATTTTAAGAAGGGTGGTTGAAGGAATCAAAAAAAGAGATAAAATTTTGAATCCAAGAACTGAAATTGAATGAGAAAAGAAATGGCTAACGATGTGAATCAGTAAATTGATTCTTTTTTTAGTCTAACCTGAAATATAAAGAGTCATCAGGTATATTTCTTGATATTTTTGAGAGAGAGTGCCGATGGGTGGGGGCCTGGCCGGCGGAAAGGTGTGAACCAGGTCAGGCCGAAAGGAGCAGCCTTAAGCGCTCTACTGTGCGGAACAGGGTACCCCCATCCTTCGATTCTCTCTCTCATTTTTGATCATTTCTCTCATTTGTATTTTTTGAGTTCAGCATTTTTAATATTTTGATTTTTTTGTTGATCCCTAAAAGCCGAAATTGTTTTTCGCTCATAATAATCGTTTCGCCCAAATCTGTTCAATCAATATTATAAAACTGATTTTTTACCCAGTTTATCTTTGAATCGGTCCAAATAATTTTTTGTTCTATTGAGGATCTTATCAAAAAAAGATTTCATCAACCGGCACAACCTGTAATGAATTTGTTCGAAACTGAATATAAAATTCGTAGCTAATTCTTCAATAATTTTACTTTCATCAGACTTTTTTAACAATGAATCGAGTTTATCAAAACGATAAAATGAAACTTAGATTCATTGCAAGTAGATTCATTGAGTTAAATTCATTGCAAGTATGTTAAAAATTCTCTTAATCAGGAATTCGATCAGGGATAGGAGGGAAAAAATCGCCAAATGAGATTCTTATCCATGAGAATTAATGATCGCTCTCTAAGTTAAAAGAGTAATTCAAGATGTTAGAAATCGTATTCGATCAATAACCGATTTGATGAAAAGATTCGATTTTTAGACAAAAAACTACCATTGACCCGAAACAAAATTGATTTTAAACTGGAGTATTTGGAAGGTCTGCAAAAATTGATTTTGCTCGGCCAAAATTCGAATTTTGCAATTATTTGGACAAAAAGAATGATATAATTGGTTAGAGAGTTAAAAGATCAAAATGAAAAGGAACGAGTCAATTCTGAAGAACGAGAAATTCTTTTCAGATTTCGGACGTGTTCTTGATCCGCTTTTGAAGAAGTTAACTTTACTATACTAAAGAGGCAAACCCCCGTGGGACAAAAAATAGAAAGAGACATGCAACGATTTCGCAAAATCGTTCGTGGCAAAGTAAAAAGCAATCTGAGCAAATATATTAGTCGAGGGGAGATGATTGGCAAGAAAGGAAACGATCTGGTCAGCATTCCACTCCCGTCTATAGAGATTCCACAATTTCGCTATGGGAACAAAGGCTCAGGAGGTGTTGGCGTTGGGGACGGGGATGTAGGACAACCTTTAACAGCTCCTCAAGGAGAAGAAAAAGGGGAAGCAGGAGATCAAGAAGGGGGACATATTTTAGAAGTGGAACTCTCCATGGAAGAATTAGCGCAAATTCTTGGGGAGGAATTACAATTGCCAAGGATTGAACCGCGTGGCAAGAAAAACATCGTAACTCAAAAAGACAAATATTCGAGTATTCGCAATGTCGGCCCTGAATCGTTACGCCACTTTAAGAGGACATTTAGACGAGCACTCCGCAGACAAATCTCAGCAAAGACTTACAACCCAGATCAACCTCTGGTGATTCCGATTCGAGAAGATAAACAATATCGATCTTGGAAAGAAACGCCGAAACCAGATAGTGTTGCCTGTATTATTTATATGATGGATGTTTCTGGGTCGATGACCGACGAACAAAAAGAGATAGTGCGCATTGAAGCTTTCTGGATAGACACATGGATTCGAGCTCATTATAAAGGGGTCGATACCATCTATATTGTCCACGATGCTGTCGCTCATGAAGTAGATGAGCATACATTCTACCACACCCGCGAAAGTGGGGGGACCAAGATCAGCTCCGCCTATGAAATGGCAAATCGCATTATCGATAAACGCTATTCGCCCGCTGAATGGAATATATACGCTTTCCACTTTTCGGATGGAGATAATTGGGGAGAAGATATTCCTCATTGTGTTGAGTTATTAGAGAAAACATTGTTGCGGAAATTAAATTTATTCGGATATGGCCAGGTAGAAAGCCCTTATGGTTCTGGGGAGTTCTTTGATTATGTTGAAGAGTTGTTAGGAGAACATGAAAACGTGATCGCGAGCAAAATCCCGGATCGAGAGGCGATTCTTGGCTCGATTAAAGACTTTTTGGGTACGGGAAGATAACGCACGGTTCAATAACCCACTTCGATCGGGCAGCTTACGATCGGGGATTAACGATTATCTTGAGATGGTTGATTTTGATTTAAAACAAAGTATTTGTTTTTAGAATTTTTTTACATACTTTGATTTCCGATATTAACTTTCAAAATCAGAATCTGCAGAATTGGAGCGAGCGAAAAAAATAGATTAAAAAAATACGCTATATGATATCAAAGTACGGCATCAAAGTACGGCATCAAAGTACGGAAGCGATTGTTTAAAAGGTGGAGATTGCATGTTTTACGATACCAAGCTACCTGCTCATTTGCGACACATCAAGGAAGAGATAGAAGGCTATGCGCACTCCTTTGGATTAGATTTCTACGAAACGATATTTGAAGTTGTCGATGCGGATGATCTCAATGAAATTGCCGCCTATGGTGGTTTTCCAACCCGCTATCCGCATTGGTCGTTTGGCATGGCCTACGAAGAACTTAAAAAGGGTTATGACTACGGCTTGTCAAAAATCTATGAGATGGTTATCAACAACGATCCCTGCTATGCCTATTTAATGCGTTGCAACCACATGGTCGATCAGAAATTGGTCATGGCGCATGTTTATGGGCATTGTGATTTTTTCAAAAACAATGCCTATTTCGATCACACCAATCGAAAGATGATGGATAAGATTGCCAATCATGGCTCTCGAATTCGATCCTACTCCGAACGATTTGGCGAAGATGAGGTAGAAAGCTTTTTAGATCGTTGTATGTCGCTAGACGATTTGATCGATATACACTCTACAGCAATTAAGAGACGCAATACGACATCAAGATACGATTTCGCTGAATCCCATCATGAAGAGGCTCCTGTCACCCGATTCAAGAGCAAGGGGTACATGGATGAATACATCAACCCGCCCCATGTATTGGAAGCCGAAGAGCACCAGAAGAAAAAAACAATTTCTCCAGAGTATCAATTTCCAGAAAAAAGAGAGAAAGACATTCTACTCTTTTTAATGGAATACGCACCACTAAAAGCCTGGCAACGGGATATACTTTCGATTGTCCGAGACGAAGCTTATTATTTTACTCCCCAAGGGCAAACAAAAATAATCAATGAAGGATGGGCCTCGTATTGGCACTCGACGATCATGACCCAAAAAGTGCTACAACCTTCTGAAGTAATCGATTACGCCGATCACCACTCCGGCACCATGGCTACCAATGGTCGAAGACTAAATCCGTACAAATTAGGGATTGAATTACTTCGAGACATTGAAGATCGCTGGAATAAAGGAAAATTTGGTCCAGAATACGAAAATTGTGATGACCTAGAGAAAAAAAGAAATTGGAATCAAGAACTTGGCTTAGGGCGAAAGAAGTTGTTTGAAGTACGGAGAGTCCATAACGATATTACCTTCATCGATGCGTTTTTAACTCCAGAGTTCTGTGTTCAGAATCATCTATTTTCATTCAATTATGCAGAGCAAAATGGTCAATATATCATCGAATCTCGTGAATTCGAAAAAGTGAAACAACGTCTACTTTTTAGTCTAACGAATTTTGGTAAACCCTGGATTTATGTAATTAATGGCAATCATAAAAACCGCGGGGAGCTATTGTTACAACACGAATTCAATGGTATCGAACTAAAAATGAACGAAACGAAGGACACCCTGGTTAATATTCAGGCCTTATGGTCGCGACCGGTCCATCTAGAAACCGTGGTGGATGGAAAACTCACTCTCCTGAGTTTCGATGGACAAGAACATTCAAAAAAACCGATTGGAGAAATCGATGATAAAAAATCTGTTGCAAAATCTCGTTGACTGGCAGCCAAGTCCTACTTCTGGATTTGCAGAAAATGATCAAAATCCTACGTTGAATCTTGCTAAAAACTCGATCGAGTATTCTTGGCAATTCGATCTAGGTTTGACCCATCCTGTGGGAGACCCACTCAACCCCTGGATGTGCAGCTTGACAGCACAGAAAGTAGAATCGTTGAGTTGTCTATTGACCGAACTTCGTCTTTTTCGGTCCAATGACCATACACACCAAACAAAAATGAATACTCCTCTTGAACCAACGGCAGTTCCCTGTCTCGATAATTGGGCGAACGCAATCTGCAAAAATCTAAATGGAGTTATCGAAGAATTAAAAATAATTGAAACCGATTTGACTACTAAGCTTACATTAATTCGAAGTAGTAAACCGGCTCGCAAACCAGCAACAGAAACTGATCGGCAAGATATCGAATATTTTGAAATGATATTGCAAGACCAACATCGACTTCAACTCAACCGCTACCGTTTTGTTCAGAATCAACAGAAGCGAGTTCGCGTTCCTTTTGTTTTGAGCCGAGAATCTATTGCGTATCTCTTCTCGAATGTTTTAAGCTCTTTGCCAGGTGTGATTTAATATCTTTTTGCCCACTCTCCATCATTTCTCTATTATGTCTGGATCATCTCCCCATCTCTTTAAAAAAGCAGATAACTTTCGGAATTCGCTTAGGTTATTCTAAAGCCGACCTATCCACTTTCTCATCCGTATATTTTTTTATCGGGTCGACTTTATTAGCAATTGTTTCGTTTAGAAATCCCCTAGCTTAGAATTTTTACCCCCTTTTCCAGAACTATTTATTCCTTCAGGATTACTTCTGCTTTTTCATTTAACAAGTTCAGCAAATCGCCTTGACCCATTTTCAATCCAAGTTTAGTATCCTACCTTCATCAATTGTTCTAACTTAAACATGCTTTTGAAATTAGATCGATAGAAGAATCGATCGAGACTACTCTAAATGTTAATGAGACCTCTGCTAAAATTTGCAAAGATAGAAAAACCGATAATTAAGAACTCGAAATCCCAAAATCAGTTCATCTGGACAATCGCTTCGATAAGTCTGATTATTGGATTAGCGATTTTTCGGTTATACTATATCGCCTATAAATGCCCCTGGGATTTATCGACCGATGAAACACATTATTGGTGCTGGTCTCAACACCTGGATTGGTGTTATTATAGCAAAGGACCGCTGGTAAGCTGGACAATCTGGTTAAGTACGAAGCTACTCGGGAATTGGTCCATCGAGCATACAGGTGGACTCATGTTTGCGGTTCGCGCCCCCGCTGTCATTTACGGTAGCCTCATTCTCATTGGTATATTTCGACTCGGGATCCTATTTTTCAAAAATGGTTATCATGCCTTTTGGGTAACTGTAATTGCCGCTAGTTTGCCATCGTTGCAGACCGGATCGATATTAATGACCATCGACCCACCATTCCTCGCGTGTTGGACCTGGGCAATTGTTTTTGCTTATAAAGCAACTGTGCTGGAGGAAAATCGATCCTTTTATACAACCGGCCTCGTTATTGGCATCGGCATTCTAGCCAAATATACGATGATTTTATTTCTCTGCTCGTGGATTCTCTATTTGTGGACAAACCCCAACAAACGCAGAATTATTTTCTCTCGCCATTTTGCTGGAATGTTTTGTCTCATTATGATGATTAGCTCTCCACTGATCCTATGGAACTGTACTCACCAGTATGTTACTCTAGAACATTTACTGACTCAGTTGGGGTTTATGGGAAATTCAGCAAAACCGGGAATCCATTTCCTTGGACCACTACGAATGCTGATCGGTCAGTTTGCCCTGTATCTGGGATTTTGGTTTTTATTATTTATCTACGGATGCTGGCAATGTAATATTTACAAATCACAGAATGAAGATCAGTTATTTCTGTGGTGGTTGACTTATCCGGGATTTCTCTTATTTTTCTTAATTAGCTTAAAGACAGAAGTCCAATTAAATTGGCCTGCGGCACAATTCATCAGCGGGTTCATTTTAATCTTATTGGTTCTAAAAAAACAAACCCCTAAAGATCTTCGCAATCACCGGGTTAATTTTCCATTTCAGATGCCACGAAGAATGGTTTGTTGGATTATCTTTGGGTTTTGTTTAGGGCTAATCTCCCTAGATGGTCGATTTTTACAAAAATCGTTAGTCGATTTGATCGAGCCATTTTGCCGATTTGACCCATTTCCCCTAAGGAAAATCGACCCAACGTGTCGATTGGTCGGTTGGCGAGAGTTGGGAAAAAAGATAGACCAAATCAATGAGCAGTTATTCGAAAAAACAGGCGAAAAGCCCGTGATTATTGCTCTCAATTGGACGATCGCTTCAGAATTATCCTTTTATTGTCGAAACAACAGCGAAATCTATTCATGCGGGAGAATTTGCGGGGATCGTTATAGCCAATTCGATTTGTGGAAACCGAATCCGATTCATGATGCGCAAGACTTTTATGGGCGAACGTTTATCATTGTCGGCCACCAACTACCAGATTTACAAGAATCGTTCCAAACGATCTCAAAGCCGAGGATTGTCCTCGCTTTTGCAGGGGAAAATGCTGTTGGAGGTTGGACGATCTGGATCGGGGAATGCTTCAAAGGATTTCCAGAAAAGTTACTTGAAAACTCTAGCGACTATTAGATCCCCAAAACAGGATCGCATCAACTTTGATCGATTCAACTTTTTGGGTATCTCGTCAATGAGTGGAACACGAACCAGAATAATATCGAACTTATAACGAAAGGAATCGTTGTGAAAGGTCTATTGACAATTCGTTGTCAAAATTGTGCAAGTAATTGGGTCCGCAGTCAAGCGATAAGCTTATATGAACAGCAGGTAATCGAATCAAAACCTTGCCCTAAATGCACCATGCCACTTTTGATCTGCTTAATCTCGGAATCGAATAAATCAGGTGGGGAACGGCTCGCCAAAAAAGCAAAAATTCGAACATCTGGAAATGCCGTTGTCGCCTAACTACTGCATAGCAAGCACATAAATAAGCACAATATGCAAGAGAGAGCTAAACTCCGCTAATCAACGATTAAAGCCCTAGAACAATTCGCAGCTCAAACATCTCTCCCAAGACCTCTCATTCGTTCCATTATTAGTCCAACAGAGACGAATCAAGATTAAAATTATTTAATCAAATTTCAACTTATCTTTTCAGTATTAACTTGGAGAGCGGGAACAATTAGTCTGGTCAACGAGCGGATCGAGTATCGTCAAACATATTCTCGTCGATCATGGTTTAGACATCCCAACAAAACTGCCATTATTCTCACGTGATAAAGCCCAGAGAAAAGCACCAACATCCGGGCTTTCGTAAAAGAAGCCAATAGAATTGATACGGACCTTTTCGGTATCTATTGTTTTTTTATTCCAGGTCGAGGCCAACATTCGGCGAATATATCTTCCTAAGAGTTCCGATCGTTCGGTTTCTTTTAACAAGGATGGGTTTGTTTGATCACTCAATCCAGGACCAGAATTCGGTAATCCATCAGAAAACAGATAAATCGTATCAAGCCCTTTAGCACGATATTTAAAACACTCTTCGAGGGCGATATACATATTGGTATCCCCCGATGGTTTGATTTTACTCAAATTGGTATTAACAAATTCGATCGATTTTTCCCCATGATAGTCGAGCCAAGATCCCGTTTCATCACTCAGATAGATTAGTCGATTTGAAAATAAGATAACTTGATACTTTTCTAAATTCGGCAGAGAGCGCATCACACGCAGAACCGTGTCACGAACCGTAGGCCACTTCTGAGGATCACGAGTTTTTTCATCGATCAGGTCCATACTGCCAGACATATCGACCAGAAAAATTGCTTTTTTCCCGGTAAGAGCGATACCCGCAAATAGATTATCGGATTGGTTACGTAACTGATCGAGTTTATCTGCTAACTTGGCTTTATTCCCTTGCAGATCGATAATTGTGGCATTAGCCTCTTTCAAATCTTTCTGACTCTGATTCAGCTTGGCTTCTAATTCAGTAAGACGTTTACTGTTCAGAGATAGTGCATCTTGCTGTCTTTTCACATCGGGGAGAGATTGCTTGATAGCGTTCAATTTTTCGGTAACTGCAAGTAGACGTTTAGAGAGTTCAAGGCGGGCCGATTCTTTGCTGCGAACCAGGGTTTCCAATTCATCGATCTGTTTTTTATTCTGTTCCGACGATTTGGTTAATTCAGCAATAGTATGATTTTTTTCTGTGAGCGCGGAGGTATTTTTTAAGATTTCAGAACTTATTTTGATCGACTTTTTTTCTAGATCGCTTAATTGAACCGATTTGCGATTTAGAGCTTCCATCGCTAATTTCAGATTTTTCTTCTCCTTCGTCAATTCTTCATCTAATAAGGCCAAACGTTTTCGTAGCTCATCCGATTGTTCGATTACTAGGGCCAAATTTTTTGCCTTTTTATCTCGTTCCGATTCGACGCGGAGAAGTGTTTTCGCTTTCTCTTCGAGCGCGCGAGATAATTCCAGTTCTCGATTTCCACTTTCCAGAAGTTGATTTTTCGTTCCTAATAGTTCGGTTTTAATTAGATTCGCATCGGCAAACGACTGCCCTGCTTCTCTAGTTTTTAACAACCATAACAGAGTGACACAGCCCAGCGCACAACAAAAGACATCCAGCATCCACATACTGACAAAAGATGGTGTTTTATGACGCAATTTCATATATTCATCCAGAAATTATTCTCTTATAGTCGAGAGTTTACCATCCGCATAAAGCGATTTATCGAAAAATACACTCTGTAAGCAATCAAAACAATCAATCGAACAGCTTATTCGCTAACCACCTCGCGCATTAACTGCTTCTATTCGCGCGAATTGAAGTATCATGCCCCCCGGCCACATTCGTTGTTTTAGCATGATTCATCTGTGGGTTTGCGACAGATTGGTTTTTTGGCAGCGCTGATTGTTCGGCTTTCTCTTTCTCATTTTTCTCGATCGCATCCATACCGTTGACGAGTAGTGGAATGGTTGTATCGAGATGAATCGGGGGAATTTCGCGACGATTCCAGCGCTGACATAGAAACGCAGCAGCATTCGCAATCGAATCGGGGGAGAAAACACCAACGAAAGTTCGCTCGGCAACCTGCAAATGAATCGCTTTCCTCAAGCCAGGCAACTTGGCCGCTTCATGGGTCAACCAAATGGCTTGAATCGGTTCATGAATGCCCGATTGTTCTAAACAATTTCTAATTGCCTTCACGGTATGTCTTGTCAATTGCTGGAGGATTTGATCCCAATCTTCCGCCGTTAAATGAAGATCTTGATACCAACGTTCTCCTCGGATCGAAATAGTTACTTTCTGGCCAAAATAAAAACGCTCCATGGCATCATTTATCTGATCCGCAAGGAGTTGCTCGGCACCTCCCAGATCGCGCGGATCTCTTCGGCATAACTGAATGCAGCGTTCGGACAGTGCATCCAGCAATTTATCTTGCCAGATTTTACTACTCAATTGTGAATTGAAGCTCAACGATTTTATCGAAGCTTTCTCTCGGTCGAGCTGCGCAAGGGCAAGTGTCATCGCATGACCATCTATATCAATAATCAAAACATGCCCCTGCTGAGAATTACTATTCTTAGTCAACGGCACAATCCAATCTTTACTAGAATTCGGTTCATTCAATCGAACCGATTCTTTTCCTTCTTTTGTTGAAGTCAAACTAGAAACTGGAGCAAGGTTTTTAGAAACCGGATGCAACAGCCGTTGACCATAAAAGCCAAGCAGAGCGATAGGGGAAGAAGCGGTTCCGGAAGGGGGAATTTTCGCCTGCTGCATCAACTGGGAAAAATCTTGTACCTGATTTAAGCTCATATAAGCTGGTAAAGCCCATCCAAGGGTTTGAAATTGACTACAATAAGGTTGTAATTCTCGTAAAAAGAGTTGAATCGCTTGTTCACTGGTCCAGGAACGGCGTTGAAACGACCATTGCCGCTGTTGGCCGAGAGAAGGGAGATAGTCGTTGCATAATAAATGCGGCAATCTCCTCGTCCAGCGAAAACCATCCCGGCCCAGAATCGGATGAGCATTTTCGAAATGGATCAGGAGCGGCAATTCCGGATGAGGATCATCTAATAACAGGGTTCGATAGCCTGTTTCTCCAGGGGTCGCTGCTCGAATTCGAGTACTATTCAAATCAAAACCCAGATCGGTTCCACGAGCATGGAATTTAATCGGCATCGACTTTTTGGAAGAAAACCAACCCATTATTTGTTTCCTCTAGCTTGACGTTCTCTCGATCTTTAGTTTTTTTGATTCTAACTCTTTAGTGATTCCGTTCAACCAATTTTTGCTGCCATTTTTAGACCATTCATCCTTGATCGCCTAAAATGTTTCACCCTATTTTATCTCTTCGACTCGCAAAATGCAGTAGTATACAAAAAGCAACATTCAGTTAATATAACTTATTTATTTCAGCAAGATCGCCCTATCTTTAAACTAGTCAGTCATCATCTTTCTAAAACTTCGGTTCTACAGAATCACTTTGCATCAGCTCGGTCGGCATTTCCTATTTATCTCAGCGAACTTGTCATTCTCATTCCCCATTCTGATTTTACTTATACGATCCTACATCGTTTTGCAGAGACCATTCTTCGACACGATCTGGATGCGGATCGTATAATCTTAACAACAAATGTTCTTGGCAATACGATTGGCAATCGATCATCAACGTTTCTTCCGAACGTTGGACCAGATTGAGAATATAGGTGAGAATTAAACTAATCGCCAATGCCACAAATGTACAATCAAAGGCTACACCGAGCTGATCAGTAACTTGTTGGATAAAATCGGGGTCGGATTGATTTCCCGCTTTGCTCATCCCCCCTGCTAAACCACGAACCGTTCCTAAAAAGCCGATTGCCGGTATAGCCCAAGTTAAATACGATGCTGTTGACATCCCTGAGACAAATCGATTCATTTCCTCTTCGGTTTGATTTCGGACCACCTCGCTTACATCGGCAGGGCTGCGGGAAATCGCAAATTTTGTCAAACCGAGCTGAATCATCTTCGCCAAAATGAAAGGTTGTCTCCCAGTGGTGGCATCCACTTTTCTCACTAGAGGACGCGCATCTTCAGGAAGGATTCGTGCCCCTTCATCTGTCGGTAATAATTCGAGATTAAAGGCATTTCGTTGGCGATAAACCTCTCGCAACCGCGACATTAATATAAATGTGGCCCAAACAAAACAGAAATAACAACCGATCTGTTCAGGCCCGAGAAGCAATTTGGAAATCCTCTGGGGAGTCCATCGTGCCCA